>NZ_LJOQ01000095.1:0-8426 GCF_001672255.1 Anabaena sp. AL09 | reverse complement strand
ACTGAATACTTAGAACCAGATTCAAATTTTCCAGCTAACTCATCTGCTTAGTACATATGTTTGTATCTCACTCAACTGATAACCGCTATATCTAACACACTTTTTCGTAAAACTTGATTAATTTCAGCTTGCATGGAATCATTACTTGACTTGATAAGTTCATTTAATATTTCTTTCCAAAAAACTGAAAATGTAAAGTTACTAATTAATTTGCAGTTTAGATAAACGAAAAAGTAATTTTTAGACAAATCTTGTGTTTCCCAAATCTCTCGTGCAGCTAAATATTGCAGAAATGAAGTTTTACCTATAGCTTTAGTGCCATAAAAAATGGCATAACTAAAGCTATTAATTTGATCTGTAGCCAGTGTAAGTGCGTCCTTTCTACCTATAAATTTCTTTGCTGGAACGGGTTTACCTACCGAATAAGGATTGTTTTTGTCACGAAGTTTTGTTAATTGTTGTCTTGCCTGTTCATGTTGTGGATCTAGAGTTAATACTGTTTCAAATTCTCTCTTTGCCAAGTTCAAGTTGTTTTGCTGTTTCCAGTATTCTCCATACCTTAAATGCGCTGTAACTAAACTCTCTTTGTGACGGTTAGTATCTAATTTGTAACATCGGTTGTAACAATTTATGGCTTCACTAAAATCCTGGCTATCTAAATATAATTTTCCTAAATTAGACAGAGCCGTAAAGTGGTTTGGATTGATTTTTAAAACTTTCTTATATAGTTCAATAGCATTTCTAATATTCTTCTGATCACATTCTTTCCTAGCCTTTTCATAGTATTGATTTGCATCTGTATCAAATTCTTCTAATTCATAAATTAACTCCTTTAAAGAATATTTCTTTATTAACCATCTACGAACTAATTCAATTTTTACTTTATGAGAACTTTTATTTTCCTCTAGAAAATGCCACTTTATCAATTGTTCTAATGCCTTTTCTAATTTATCTTGCTTAAAAAGTCCATGTTTTTCTAGTCCATATTTTTCTAATAGTTCTATCACTGTCAAATTAGAATTATCAAACTCTGGTTCTTGCAACTGTGCTGCTGCTAAAAATAACATTTTCTCAGGAATAGGTAAAGCTTTCAGAAAGCCTTCTAATGATGGTTGAATCGATTTAATTACCTTGTTGTCTATAATCTTTTCTATATCACTATTTTTAACAACCCATTCATTACTATTTCTAGCTTCTCCAAAAGCAGCAAAATATATTGCCTGTGTGAAAAAAGGATGTCCAGCAGATAATTGCAAAATTTCTCTTATTGCATCTTCCTCGTATTGCAATATATCTATAGCAGGTTGAATAATTAAATTGGTAGCGCTATTTTCATCTAGCCAACTAATTTCCGATTGTGGTGCATGATCAAAATTATCAAGAAACTTACTTTTGCCATCCAGTAATTTTCCCAAAACTGGAATACAAAACAATTTATTCACTTCTCCTTCGTCTTTCCATATGGAGTTTATTTTCCGTATGGAGTTTAAAAATTCATTGCCATTTTCAAAAACATCAAATTCATCTAATAATAATACAAGATTATTATGATCTATTCTCTGGTATATTTGTGGTAATAAAATTCTAAAGAAAGCATCATCTGGATCTTGTTTGAATTTTGTAATTGAAGGTAATTCAATTTCTGATTCTGATAGTTTAAGTGATTTAATAATTGTTTCACTAAGTTCATAAAGAACATCGCTCAATGATAAATTAGCCAATTCAAAGTTAACAAAAGAATACTTATTATGTTGAACTAATTTATCAATTTGTTGAGAAACCTGCTTTAAAACAGAAGTCTTACCAATCCGTCTTTGACCAAATAGCAGAATAATTGTTTCATTATTATTTAAATTGTCATAAATAAATTGGAATAAATCTTGTCTGCCAAAAAATTTATCTGGTTCAGTTATTGGACGACCGATAATGTAACGATTAGGGATGTAACTCATTTTTGCTAGTTTAATGACTATTTATACAGATTAATAGAACAACATATCTCTTGTCAAGTTGATCATTTAGGAAATACTGGGACTACCTTTGCTATCCAATCTAGGCAAGATTTTACTTTCTCTGGATTGTTACCTAACCAAGTAACTACTTCTTTAACTTGGTTTACTTGTCTATGACTAATCAGATTCATAAATTCCTTTTCTCCGTCTCTGATTGATTGTTCTGGAGTCTGCAAAATCTCCTGAATCACCCATTTTTTCATAAGTAATGAAGTGAAGGGGTAAAACTTTCCGGTTTCTAGAGAACTGGAAGTAATTACACCCTGTTCTTCCAACTTTATTAAAGATCGTTCATGTTGTGTAAGAATGCGGCCAATGCCACTTAATTTAAAGTTTATTTCCTTTATGTGACCTTCCATATCCAATAAAGCTATCAGTATCAACAAAGCTTGTTCTTTAGGATTGCATCTATCCCAAATTGTTTGAAAAATCTGTTGCGTATCTCTTTCAAAATTCTCAGCAAATGATTTAATATCGGCATTACTCCCAGGCTGTAGTTCTCTATATAAGAAAAACCCAGCAGTTTGGACTAAAGTTGGATGTCCACCAGTAATATTCATGATTTCACCCCGTAATGTGGGTGGTCTAATACTATTTAATAGTTGAACTAAATCCTTGGTAGTAAACAATTTCAGCGATTGAAACAAATAGTGATTGTACCAAGGAGAAGCATTGGGGTTAAGTTTGGGGCCTAATTCACTGAGGCGTTGGAGTGAAGCCACAATCATGGAGAGATATTGACTTTCTTCCGCATGAACCGCCAAACTACGACACTGAGCTAAAAATGTTTCCATTTCTGTTTCCGTGTACTGCTCATTTGTTACCAATGCTGCATCAAAATCATCTACCAACAATACTAAAAACTTATCTTTTCTACCTAATTTCCGTAATGCTTGGCGCAGACTATCGTTTGTCGTTGGTTTTTCAAGTAATAGCTTGATTTCAGCTTGTAGTTTTGGTTCACTGTCTAATTTATCATGCAGCAATCTTAAAGCTTCCCGCCAAAAACCAGCAGGAGTGAAGGGAATGATATTTTGACAATTGACTATGACAGCGATACCTTGAGATGGATCTAATCCATATTCTTGCCATGTTTGCTCAGAAGCTAATTTATGCAAGAATGAAGACTTACCCATTCCTGGCCCACCCCAAATGGCGAAATGGCTGCGGTTATGGATTTGGTCAAAAGCATAGTTAATTTCTGATGTCCGTCCCACAAAACTTTCTGGGAGAACTGGTTTTCCAGGAAAAAAAGGATTGGAAGACATAGTAAATTTATTTCTGGAGATGGGGAAAAGGGAAAATTTTACTTATAAGATCAGTATACTATCAGTAGTGTATTTGTTTTATTTCTTAAAAGCAATATCCAATCTGAATTTAATTTTTTTCAAAACTATCACCCATTACCAATCACCCATTACCCATTACCAATTAACTAAAGTTTCAATCCCAACCTGTGAAAATCCTGCTGAACTTCATTCCATAAAGCTTTATTGTATGGGTCAGTTTTTAAGGCTTTTTTCAGATAAATTCTGGCTTTTGGCAGTTGTTTTTCCGTAATTAACACTCGTCCCCAGATTTGATAAGCGATCGCTAACCATTGACGCACCTCCGCATCCCCCGGTAAACGCGCCATTAAAGCCTCTGCTAGAGCGATCGCCTGGGGAAAACGTCTTTCCTGTAAAAATCGCTGTAACTGCTCATAAGTCTTCCACTTTAACCGTTGTTCTATATCCTCTAAATTGGGTGGATGAGATATAACCGTTGTTTTCGGTGCTGCTGGTTGAGTTTGCACTTCTCTAGCACTAGAAACATCAGTTTTCACCTCATTAGTCCGAGACTTAATTTCCTCCGGTGGTAAAACAGTTTGGAGAAACTTATAAGCCTCAGTCACCGCAATAAATTTGTCTTTCGCTTTGAGATCATTTGGGTTGATATCAGGATGATATTGCTGAACCAATCGGCGATAGGACGCTTTAACATCAGCAAAAGAAACTCCCGACCTTAAACCCAATATCCGATAATAATCTTCAAGATCCATGTTGCTTCATTTGACTTAAATTCAAAATTCAAAACTAAAAATTCAAAATGAGTAATTCATACTTTTGAATTTTACATCTTGAATTTTGAATTATTTTCCACTATTAAATACGTTCTTCAATCACACGATCAATTAAACCGTATTCCTTAGCCTCTTGAGCAGACATAAAAAAGTCACGATCCATGTCTTTTTCAATCTTGCTTAAAGGTTGAGTAGTATTATCAGCATAAATTTGATTTAACTGACTCCGAATTCGCAGAATTTCTCTAGCTTCGATTTCGATATCAGAAGCTTGTCCGCGAGTTCCGCCAGAAGGTTGGTGAATCATAATCCGGGAGTGAGGTAAGGCCATGCGTTTACCCTTTGTCCCCGCAGCCAACAGGAAAGATCCCATAGAAGCAGCCAAACCGACACAGATTGTCACCACATCAGACTTAATGTGTTGCATGGTGTCATAAATTGCCAAACCAGATGTCACCATCCCACCGGGGGAATTGATATATAAATAAATATCCTTCCCTGGATCATCGGAATCCAAATACAGCATGACAGCAATAATTTGGTTAGCAATTTCGTCATCCACATCTCTTCCCAAGAAAATAATTCTTTCCCGGTAAAGACGGTCATAAATGCTAATCCAATCTGTATATTGTCCACCGGGCATCCGATAAGGAACTTTAGGCACGCCTATAGGCATTTGCGGTACTCCGTTTGTAATTAGTTAATTGTCAGTGGTCAGTAGTCAGTGGTCAGTGGTCAGTGGTCAGATGAAGCTATATCTTCTTACCAATTACCAATCACCAATCACCCATTACCTATTTAAAGCACACTTGCAGGGAGTGGGGGATTAGCGAGTTCATCCTTCCTAAAAACTCTGTCAATCAAACCATACTCCTTAGCTTGGTCGGGAGTCATGTAGAAAAGACGATCCATGTCCTTGCTAATTTTCGCCATGTCTTGTTCAGTCGTCCGGGCTAGAATTTCCAGCATTGAAGCTTTATTTGCCAAAACTTCCTTAGCGCGAATTTGAATATCCGTCGCCTGTCCTTGGGCGTAGCTTTTCGGCTGATGCAGGATAATGGAAGAATTGGGCAAACTAGCACGACAGCCTTTTGTCCCAGCACTAAGAATCATCGCAGCCATACCCATAGCCGAACCAATACAAATGGTGTGGATAGGAGGCTTGATATATTTCATAGTGTCATAGATAGCGAAGGCTTCGGTTTCAAAACCGATAGGTTCGCCACTGTAACCAGAAGTACCTGTAGAGTTGATGTAGATTTTAATTGGTTTTTCGGGATCATCGGACTGCAAATACAGCAATTGAGCGACGATTAATTCCGTAACAGACGGAACAAGTGGCATACCCAGATACACAATCCGCTCCTTCAATAGTAGGGACGGTAAATCTGGCGGCGGTGTCCGGTAGGAACTATCGCCGGAATAGGGGGCTTGCACAGCCTTGAGGTGAGAAATATCCATAGCAACTAATCGCCTGAAACTATGCCGTTAATGTATTACATCCTAACGCGATGCTCACCCAATTTAGGGTGTGGATTTCTCCCAGATAGTGAAAAAAGCTAAATTTTAAAATATTTGGGTCTTGAGTCCCAATTATGCCAAGTACAGCAGAACCTAGGGGCGCAGGGTCTGCGCCTTCAATTGTATGGCATCTAACCAATAACCGCTATATGTTTCATGAAAAAATCGGTTGCAAATCTAAAATAAATCCTGGTAATACATTTTCTCCAGATAAATTTGCAGGAGATTGTAAAACTTCTATTTCTTGATTTGGGCGATATATTTCTACTTGTTTATTTTTCGGATTAATTAACCAACCTAACCGCAAACCATTGGCGATATATTCTCGCATTTTGGCTTGAGTATCTGCTAAATCATCGCTTTCAGAAACCAACTCAATCACAAAATCAGGACATAAAGGCAGAAACCTTTTTCTTTGTTCTGGTGTGAGTGCATTCCATCTTTCCATCTTAATCCAAGAGACATCAGGGGAACGGGTAGCACCATTAGGTAATTTAAAACCTGTGGAAGAATCAAAAGCCTTTCCTAAACCATTTTGGCGATTCCAAAACCAAACTTGTCCACCTAATTCTAGGTTTCTATCTCCCGTTTCTCCTCCTGTTGGTGACATGATACTTAATTCTCTTTGAGCCGATAATTCTAAACGTAAATCTTTATTAGCAGCGACCATTTCCACAAATTTATCATCTGTGAATTTTAGTGATTGTGGTATTTGTAAAATTACAGCAGTCATGATTCATACCTCTTAATTAATCTCCATTTATTCCTCGTTCCCAGTCTCCGACTGGGAATGCTTTCCGGGAGGTTCTACCTCCCATTTTAACGATATTTTCAGAACAGGGCGGTTAGAAAATACATTTTAACCTAAACCTAGAAAACCAGAAATTATCGGCAACAATTTACCGCATTCTTCAACCAATTTTGCCGCAGTTGGTAAGTTGCTCACAACTCCTTTTAACATTGTAATTGCTGTATCTGCTAAATCCTGTTTTTCTTGAGGATTTTGGGCGGCTTCTGCTAAAGCTTTGACTTGTTTTAGTGCCTTTTCTTTGTCTTTAGGTTTTAAATTAGTATCAGATTCAATTGCTGTTTTTAATTGTGTCAATAATTCCTTAATTCCTGGTTTATCAGGTTCAGGTGCAGAGGGTAATTCATTAATCGTATTTGTGACTGTACCACTGATTTCACCTAAATTCAAAGCTTGTCCACTGGCGTTAAAATCTCTCCCGACACTTCCAATTTCAACTTTACGGCTAGAATCGTTAGTCATGTTTTTATTCTCCACTTTGTTGTCAACTTGAACATTTATAGGTTTATTAGCTAATGCCATAATCATTTCTGGTATCTTACCACTTTGTTGACGATGGAAAATTATTTCCTCATCTTTAGCTTGTAAAACTGCTTTATATTTTTCTTCTACTGCTGCTAATGCTAATTGATAATTTTGAGTAAAATCGCTATGAATCTTTTCTTTGTCAGCATCATCAGGAACAGCAACTTTAACGACAACTACACCATCACCTTTATTTTCAATACTCTGGATAGATAATTCTGTATCTCCATTTTCAACTTGCATTTTTTTGAAAGCATTAACAAAAGCTTTCCAGTCAATACCATCGCGGAAAATTAAATCAACAGTATTTAAAACTTCTTCAAATAATTTTGTAAATTCTCCTGGTTGAAATTCTCCACTACTAGGACGGCGTTCACGGTTGTCTGTTCCTGGTTTGGGATATTCTAAAAGATAGACAAAGCGACAATCTACATTATCTAATATAGTTGTACTTTCAATATTCCAAGCTTCCACACAAGCACCTGTCATTTGAGCATTGGTGAAATTAGTACCGACAGCTTGAGCGAGAGTCAGATTTGCCCCTTCTAAATTAGCTCCTTGAAAAGTGGCTTCAATAATATCAGCATTTTTTAAATTAGCCTCTTTCAAGTCTGCACGTATCAGGTTTGCGCCTCTGAGATTAGCACCAGCGTAAGATTTACCCCTACCATTGCCGCTAACCAGTAAATTGAGAACAGCACGGTTACTTAATATAGTATTACCTAGTCTAGCAAAATCAAGTTTTTTGGCTTCATAGAAACGAGTGCGTGTTAGATTTGCCTTTCTGAAATCTGTGTTTTTGAGAATTGCACCAGTTAAATCAGCATCAGTTAAATCAGCACCATGAAAACTTGTGCCTCCTGTAGCAGCAAAAGCAATAGTAACTGAACGAAGCCAAGTATCTCTTTGATCTCCCTTTAAACTACGCCATCCTATATAAGCACTAAAAATTACAAAAACTCCGGCTAGGGCTCCGGCTACGATTCCGGCTAGGGCTCCGGCTACGACTACGGCTACGATTCCGGCTACGGCTACGGCTATGGCTACGGCTCCGGCTCCGGCTCCGGCTCCGGCTCCGGCTCCGGCTATGGCTCCGGTCATGGCTACGGCTAGGGCTCCGGCTACGGCTCCGACTATGGCTAGGGCTCCGGCTACGGCTCCGACTATGGCTACGGCTCCGGTTACGGCTCCGGCTACGACTCCGGTTACGGCTCCGGCTACGACTCCGGCTCCGGCTCCGGCTACGACTCCGGCTCCGGCTATTAAACCCTTGCGAATAGTGACAATACAAAAGACTGTCACGATAACTAGGCCAACTATTCCAATAATAAAGTTTTCAGAATTTTTTGTACCAAAAATATATGCTATAAATACACCAATAAAGATTGATAAAAACCCTGCTAATGCTGAGAGCATAAATAAACGGAGTAATCTGTAGTTTATGTGAACCAAACCACTCAAAACATGAGTAAACGTTATCTAGGTCATAACACCTTGG
>NZ_LJOQ01000094.1:0-17766 GCF_001672255.1 Anabaena sp. AL09 | reverse complement strand
TGTTACTCTCTCCGTGCTGTCTATTATCTATTTACAGCTTATACTGAGAGAGCTTTTTTACAACTTGTCCGACTTTTCAAACACCCTCTTACACCAATAGCAAGAGCGCAATCTTGATTAGCAACGATTCTAAAATCCAGACCGCCTAAGCTACTCTCCATTGGTATTCGCATACCAAAATGAGGTAGTCTTGTTCTTCTATCTTCACCTTCTAGTTTGCACATGAAAATGTGATTAACAGTTGGGCTTTAACCTGTTGCCACAGGGCTTCTAATTCTTCTAAACTATAATCTGTCAACGGACGTTCAATCACATCCTCCATTTTTTGTAATCGTTGAATAAATCGCTGACTTGTCCCTTGTAAACCCGCACTAGGATCAAGTTTATGCCATCTGGCAATTTGAATAATGGCAAATAGTAAATCACCTAATTCTGATTCTTGTCTTTCTTTGGTTTCTTCAGCTAAAGCCTGTTGAAATTCCCCTAACTCTTCCTGGAATTTTCCCCAAACTTCATCTACATTATTCCACTCAAAACCAACTTTAGCAGCTTTTTCAGAGATCTTCATGGCCGCATTTAAGGGCGGAAGACTGCGACGATAACGATTCAATTTATCACTGAGTTTTTGCTCTTCTACAGTTTCTCCTTTTTCTGCTGCTTTAATCGTTTCCCAATTTTTGTGTACCTCTTCCATACTTGCCACAGTCACATCAGCAAATACATGAGGATGACGACGTATTAACTTTTGAGAAATACCCTCAGCGATTTCTTGCAGAGAAAAATCACCCGCTTCACTGGCAATTTGCGCCTGTAATACTACTTGTAATAATAAATCACCTAATTCTTCAGCGATCGCTTTTTTATCCCCAGTTTGAATTGCATCTACCACCTCATAAGCCTCCTCAATCACGTAAGGAGTCAGGCTTGACGGGGTTTGTGCCAAATCCCAAGGACAACCTTGAGGTGATCTCAATTTTGCTACTACATTTATTAACTCTTGTAATGCCTCTAAAGTCTGATTAACTTCCATATTTTTACCGCTTTTTTGCACTGCGACGACTGGGGCTAACTTTACGTTTCTTAATTTTGCCACGGGGAAGTAAACCTTGAATACCCTGTTTTTGAAAGCGCTTATAACCAGAAACAGTCCAATCACTACAAGAATGGCTCATTGCACCGAGTTCACAACCGACAAAGAGGGCAAAAAATTCTCCATAATATATATAGATGGTCTTCCCCACAGTTCCCCACAGTTCCCCCCAATTCCAAGCCACATTTCCCAACTTGGTGAAAATCATCACCAGCACAATGGCCACCAATGCTAAAAAAGTTGTCAGATACACCACCCTTAATGTTGTACCAATAATCGGACCGTGAGATAAAAAAGACCGATGGCGCAGACTTTTTTGATAAGGTAGCCAAATCCATCGCAGAAAACCCCAACGCTGAAATTGACGGGAGTAAATATCCAAATCGGGACCAAACATCAGCCCCCCAAACATAAACCCACCCGCCACCAACAAAGTCATATTACTGCTGTGAGTGGAAACCAGCGTTATACTCGCCACTACAGGCATAGACCAAATAGTAATGCGATCATGCGTTTGACCAGAGGGCATCTTAGAAAATTAAAAGTTCAAAATTAAAAATTAAAAATTTTAGTCCTGAGTTAGTATAGCTCAATACCGTTTAAATCAGGCTTTCCCAGCCCTAAAAAAAGTTTAGCAAAAGACTTGCAAAATTTGGCAAGGCTATGCTATATTGATTGAGTGAAAGAAACGGGCGGTTAGCTCAGTTGGTAGAGCGCCTGCCTTACAAGCAGGATGTCATCAGTTCGAGTCTGGTACTGCCCATTTAAAATCGAAATTCTCTTTGCATAGCAGTTTACAACTAGTTGTAAACTGCTAAAACATTTTTTGGCTAAATTTTTAATTACATTAATCTTAACCCACCTTCGCTAACTTCCCACTGGAAACCCGCACAGGTGGGTTTTTTCATGGCTGCTGTCACAGACACTGCTCCATCAATTTCAGATAAGCAAGCCTTATCATTAGCATAAATTATTTTTTTGTCAAGTTTTATTGACACTTTGTAACAATCTTGTTATATTAATTTACATAAAGTAATAAACAAAAGAAAAAACCATTATGTATACCACAACTAACGAAACAGGCATCCTTAATAACTACTCCAAAGAACCCAAGCTTTACTACGCAGAATTTCCCACCAAAGAGCAACAAAGCAAATATGCTTTTCAAGGTACAGTAGCAGTTTTATTTGTTACCTCTATAATTTTAATTGCTTTAGGGGTTAGCTAAAATTTTCAGCTTAGGTATTTGTATCTAATCGTCATTTAAATTTTCTCTCAATCAACCCTGGTCAGTTTCGCCAGGGTTTTTTATTGCTGAATTTGAATACTAATGAATTGAAAAAGCAGATTTCGCCACCTTTTTTAATTTCGAGTTTAATTTTAATAAATTTATTTTTCCTCACTAATTTTTGGGGGAATGAGATAAATTATCCCGGAAACAATTGTTAAGATTACAGATATCCAAAAGGCAATTAAAACCGGAGTTTGCCAAGTTGGAGATAAGGGGGAAATTAGTAGAGATATGGCGATGATTTGACTAACCGTTTTCAGTTTACCCCAAATATTTGCACCAGTAATAGTAGTTTGATTAACTCGCCAACCTGCGATCGCTAATTCCCGTGCTAAAATTATAAACACTGCCCAAGCTGGAATTTTTCCCAATTCTACCAATACTAACAATGGTGCAAGTACCAATAATTTATCTACTAAAGGATCAAGAAACTTACCTAACTCGCTAATTTGGTTAAGTTTTCTGGCTAAATATCCATCTAACCAATCAGTTAACGCTGCAATTAAAAATATTGTCAAACATATCCACTTTGCTTGATTTGTGGGATTGTATAAACCGTAAAGTAAAAAAGGTATTCCTAGCAGTCGAGAAAAAGTAATCCAATTAGGTAGAGTCATGACAATTTAAAATTTAATAATTCACTGAGTCTTCCACACCCACTTATTTAGGTTGCTATTATATAAGAATTATAATAGACATCTCCAGTAGAGACGTTCCATGTAACGTCTCCAAAAGGGTTCTATCCATAGAGGATTATTGACATTGCAGCATCTCTGTAATTTGTTCTACTAATGTAAAAGGTTCAAATGGTTTGCTAATTATCCCTTTAACTCCTAAGCTGCGATATAGTTCTATATCTGAACTTTGGACTTTAGCAGTCATAAAAATTACTGGAATTTCTTGGGTCTTAGGTTCACTTTGCAATAAACCAAATAAAGTTATCCCATTCATATCTGGCATCATTACATCTAAAAGGATGAGATCCGGTTTTTGTGTTTGTGCTAAAGTTAAACCTTTTTTCGCACTATTAGCTATCAACACTTGCCATGATCCAAATTCTTCCAGACAAGTGGAAATAAGAAATCCCACATCATCATTATCATCTATTACTAAAATATGTTTTTCTGTCATTTTTTTATTGAACTCTAAAATAAATTATGATTCATCAATTTAAAGGTTGTTTGAAAAGCTTAAATTTATCCTTCACTTTTATCTTTTTTACCTGTCACCTGTTACCTGCTTAGGAATAGAAAAATAAAAAGTGCTACCTTGTCCTACAACACTTTCTGCCCAAATTTTGCCCCCATGCTGTTTAATAATAGTATCACAAATAGCTAAACCTAAACCTGTTCCTCCTTTTTGTCCGGAGTCACTAGTATCTACTTGTTGAAACTTACCAAAAATTGTTTCTATTTTATCGCTAGGAATACCCCTCCCTTGATCTTGAATTTTAAATAAATGGCTATCTGGCGTTTCTTTCACAGTGATTTTGATGGTAGTGTGAGGGGGAGAAAATTTAAAGGCATTACTGATTAAGTTAACAAGAGTTTGCAAAATTCTGTCTTCATCTATCCACAATTGCACAGAATTACCTAATATTTGCAAAGAAATATTCTCTTCTTTGGCTAATGTTTGGATAGAGTCTACAGCCTGGTGTATTAATGTCATCGCATCGCAGGATTTTTTATTCAGGATAAATTTGCTGGTTTCTAGTCGTTCTAAATCAAGAATGTCATTTAATAACCTTGTTAAACGTTCGGCATTACTAGCAGCAATATCTAATATTTTCTGCATTTTTTCTGGGTTATTTCTGATGCCACTAGTAGTTAGTAATCCTAAAGAACCACGAATAGATGTTAATGGAGTTCGTAATTCATGACTAACTATGGAAATGAACTCACTTTTCATTTTTTCCATTAATCGATTATCTGTAATATCTTCGATAGTGCCGACATATCCCACAAATTCATTAAGATCAGAAAACATGGGAACAGAAATCAGCCGACAAATCCGAACAGTTTTATCTTCATGGACAAAACGTATTTCTGTAGCGAGTTGCTGATGTGTTGATACTCCCTCATTCCACTGAGGTAAAAATACTTCTAAATCATCAAGGTGAATAAAATTGATCCAGCCTTCTCCTAATGATTGTTCTAGGGTAAAACCACAAATTTTCTGACAGCTAGGATTGTTATAGATCATTCTTCCTTGGGTATCTGTTTGAAAAATACCTACAGGTGCAAATTCATTGAGAGAACGAAATAAGTTTTCACTATGTCGCAAAGCAGTTTCAATTTTTTGACGTTCTTGTAGTTCTTGTTCTAATTGTTGGTATAGTTCTGATTGTTGAATGGCAATGCCTACTTGTGTTGCTAATTTTTGCAGGAAATCAATTTCCCAAGGTTGCCACTGTCTTGATGTCGTACATTGATTGGCAATTAATAGCCCCCATAATTTTTGTCCCTGCATAATAGGAACTGACAATTTGGCTTTGATTTGAAATTTCGCTAGTAAATCACGATCACATTCAGATAGATCGGCTGTATAAATATCTGCTATGGCTAGAAAGCCTCCTTGTGTGTATCTCCTGACGGTATTTTCCATCAAGTAAGTATTTTCAACGCCGGCATTTAACGCAGGAGTCCAAGCATCATCAACAGATTCCACCACTACATATCCACTGTAGTCTCTGTAGTCTGGCTGAAAACGATAAATAAATACTCGGTCTGCTTGCATAAATTCCCGAACTTCATGTACAGCAGTGTTGAGGATTTGATCCAGATGCAAACTTTGACGAATACGTAAGGCGATCGCCATCACCAGTCTTTCCTGTTCTATTTGCCGTTGTAATGCTGCTTGATAATTTTCTAGGTCAACAGTTCGGTTTTTAACTTCTGCCAATATATGAATAGGTTCTTGATCACAGTTGCTTAAATCTATTGGTGTATTTACTTGTAAAAAATTGATTTCGTTCATACATAACTCGCATGGTAAACGATAAAAAGGTAAGCCAAATTATTAGAAATAAATTCAAACAAAGCCCTGCTGAATTAAAATCTGAAGCAGATGATTGGCTAAATTTGCCATTCAAATATATACGTTTATTATAATAAAAATTTCTAATGATTAACCCTCTAATTCTATCTATCTATCTATCTATCTATCTATAGATAAAATTACTTTTACTCTCTATCTTTAGTCTTGTAAAAATATCTGAACTCTCTAACTAAGGTACTTCCAAGCAATAAATTAAAAACGTTAGCGAAGCGTGGCGTTAGCCATACCACAGAGGACACAGAGAGAGGAGAAATAGTAGGTTGGGTTGTTTGCATTAGGGTTGCGAAGTAATGGAACGAAACCCAACATTTATTTTTTACTTAGAATCTTTCTACATCTGGGAATTTTTGAATAGATGCTTTAGCTGCTTCTCCACAAGTGCGAGGTGTGGGGAAAATCTTGCCAGGATTTGCCAAACCTTGGGGATTAAATACCTGTCTTACCCATTGCATAGTTTCTAAATCAGCTTCACTGAACATATCTGGCATATAGCATTTCTTATCAGCACCAATACCATGTTCACCGGAAATACTTCCACCTACTCTTACACATAGCCTGAGAATTTCTCCTCCCAATTCTTCGACTTTTTCCAATTCTCCATGTACAGAATTATCAAATAAAATTAATGGATGTAAATTACCATCTCCAGCATGAAAAACATTAGCAATGGGATAACCATATTTATGACTTAATCTTTCAATTTCCTGGAGAACATAAGGTAATTGAGTTCGAGGAATTACCCCATCTTGCACATAATAATCTGGGCTAATATGTCCCGCAGCCGCAAAAGCTGCTTTTCTACCTTTCCATAATTTTAATCTAGTTTCTGGGTCACTAGCACTAGTAACATCTCGCGCCCCATTCTTTTTGCAAATTTCTATAACTCGCTGTTTATTGGCAGAAACTTCTACTTCTAAACCATCAATTTCTACTAATAAAATAGCTGTGGCATCACGGGGATAACAATTAGTGGCAACAACATCTTCTACAGCATTGATACTAATATTATCCATCATTTCCATGCCACCGGGAATAATCCCCGCGCTGATAATATCAGAAACGGTGGCAGCGGCAGCATCTACGCTGGTAAAATCTGCTAGTAAGACACAAATAGATTCCGCACTCTTGAGAATCTTCAGGGTGATTTCTGTAGCAATTCCTAATGTTCCTTCTGAACCCACAAATACCCCAGGTAAATCATAACCTGGGGTTTCGGGAATTTGTCCGCCAACATCAACTATTTCACCGTTAGGAAGCACAAGTTTTAAGCCCAAAACATGATTTGTTGTCACACCATATTTTAAACAATGGACTCCTCCAGAATTTTCGGCAATATTGCCACCAATGGAACAAATAATTTGACTAGAAGGGTCAGGTGCAAAATAAAAACCAGCACCACTAACTGCTTGTGTCACCCAACTATTAATTACTCCTGGTTGCACTACAGCCCGTTGATTTTCTAAATCAATACTGAGGATTTGTCGCATTAAAGAAGTGACAATCAAAACGGAATTTTCTGTTGGTAAAGCCCCACCAGATAAACCTGTTCCTGAACCTCTAGCAATAAATGGAACGGAATATTGATTGCAAATTTTGACAATTTCTGATACTTGTTCTGTGCTTCGGGGTAATACTGCAACTGGGGGACGTTGTTTATAGCTGGTTAAACCGTCACATTCATAGGTGAGAAGTTCTTCTTTGCGTTGAACTACGCCTTTTTCACCAACTACAGCGACAAATTTTTTGATAATAGGTTTCCAGTTGATTTCTTTTTTATTTTTGGTAAGCATGGATTTTTGACGATTAACTGTAGATGTTTATTTTTACTTTAATGCTACTGGTGTTGAAAAACTCAAAATCTCAAACTTTGCGCCTTTGCCCCTTTGTGTCTTTGCGCGAAACATAATTTATGTTACCAATAGATATCTCCAAAATAAGTCTGCATTGATTATTAACAGGTGATGTACAATCGGATATGGTATTATACTAAACCTTATTGATTTTGATAACGCAGCTTTAGCCATACTTGTTTTTTATGAATTTTCGTAATGAGTTTAAATTGTTACTTCGCGCTCGTTATCCGTTGATTTATATTCCCACTTATGAGGAAGAACGGGTAGAAGCGGCGATTCGGGAAGAGGCGATAAATCAAGGTAATCGTCCGGTGTATACTTGGGATTTTGTGGACGGTTATCAAGGAAGTCCTAATGATGTGGGGTTTGGTAAACGTAACCCGTTACAGGCTTTGGAGTTTGTGGAAAAGTTGACTGCTGCTGCACCTGCGGTGTTGATTTTACGAGATTATCATAGATTTTTGGATGATGTGGCGATCGCTCGTAAACTTCGTAATTTAGCCAAACTGCTGAAATCACAACCGAAAAATATTGTCCTATTATCCCCTCGCGTCGCTATTCCTGACGATTTGACGGAAGTGCTGACGGTGGTTGAGTTTCCCCTACCTAACGCCTCGGAAATCAAAATGGAGGTGGAACGGTTGTTACAAGCCACCGGGAATCCGCCTGTTGGCAAGTTTTTGGATGATTTGGTGCGTTCTTGTCAAGGGTTGTCTATGGAAAGAATCCGCCGGGTATTGGCGCGAGGAATCGCCACTCATGGACAATTAGAACCGGAAGATGTAGATTTAGTTTTGGCAGAAAAGCGGCAAACTATCCGCCAAACCCAAATTCTTGATTTTTACCCCGCCACTGAGGAAATTACTGATATTGGTGGTTTGGATAATTTGAAAGATTGGTTAATTCGGCGTGGGGGTTCGTTTAGCGAAAAAGCCCGACAATATGGTTTACCTTATCCCCGTGGGTTAATGTTGGTGGGAATTCAAGGAACTGGTAAATCTTTAACGGCCAAAGCGATCGCTCACCATTGGCATTTACCTCTGTTACGATTAGACGTAGGGCGGTTATTTGGTGGTTTGGTGGGTGAGTCAGAATCCCGCACCCGGCAAATGATTCAAGTCGCAGAAGCGCTCGCTCCCTGTATACTTTGGATTGATGAAATTGACAAAGCTTTTTCGGGTTTGGGTAGCAAAGGTGATGCAGGAACTACCAGCCGGGTATTTGGGACTTTTATCAATTGGTTAGCGGAAAAAACTTCTCCTGTATTTGTTGTGGCTACTGCTAATGATATTCAGGCGTTACCACCAGAAATGTTAAGAAAAGGGCGATTTGATGAAATTTTCTTTGTCGGTTTACCCAGCCAAGAAGAAAGAAAAGCCATTTTCAATGTGCATTTATCCCGATTGCGTCCCCATAATTTGAACAGCTATGAAATCGAAAGATTAGCCTACGAAACTCCCGATTTTTCCGGTGCAGAAATTGAACAAACGTTAATTGAAGCCATGCACATTGGCTTTAGTCAAAACCGTGATTTCACCACTGATGATATTTTAGAGGCTGCTAGTCAAATTATCCCCTTGGCACGAACTGCCCTCGAACAGATTCAAAAACTCCAAGAATGGGCAGCATCCGGTAGGGCGCGTCTAGCCTCAAAATACAGTCCTTTAAGCGATCGCATTCAACGTCAATTCTAGGAGTCAGGAGTCAGGAGGAAGAAAAGAAAGAAGGAAGAAGGAAGAAGGAAGAAGAAAGCAGAAAAAAACTAACCAATTACCAATTACCAATTACCAATTACCAATTCCCTACTATATGCTTACAAACTTACTTAAAGTTATACTCGGTTTTATTTTAGCGATCGCAGTTTTATTAGGTACTGGCTTAACAGTTGCCCTATATTTTGTTAACCGTACCGCAGTAACTCCTCCCAAGCCACTCTATGCTAACGATAATCCTTCTAAACAAATTAAAAAGCCCAAAGCCACTCCCAAATCTCAACCGCAAAAACCAGCTACTCCCAACCCCACATCTAGCCCTACAGCTACTCCCACTCCCACACCCACAGAATCACCCAAAGCATTGCCACCAGATGCTTACGAAGGAACTGTTACTTGGGCGCAAGGACTAAGTATGCGAGCAGAACCAGATGCGAATTCTCCCACTACCGCAGGGGTTGGGGGTAATAAAAAAGTAATTATTTTAGAAGAAAGTGCCGATAAAAAATGGCAAAAAATTCGCATTGCTGATACCGATAAAGAAGGTTGGGTAAAAGCAGGTAATATTCAACGTTCCCCGTAAATAGGTGAGCATTAAAAATTATCCTATTTATGCTGATAAAATAGTCTGTTTTAACCGACTTTAGCTTTTAGACAGGGAATTTATTCCCTGGCTGGAAGGGAAATCAATACCGCGTTTAATTTGTTCGCGTTCAATAGCTTGAAATAAAGCCAGAAAATTACCTTCTCCAAAACCTTGGGCAAAAGAACGACGTTCAATAAACTCAAAGAAAAAAGTTGGTTTTGAAAAAATTGGTTGACTGAAAATTTGCAATAATAACTGACCTGGGTGAGAATTTTCATGCCAGTCTACCAGAATTTCCTGATGAGATATAGCTTGTAATTCTTCAGTTGACAGAGAAAATTTATATCGTTGTTGTAGCTGGGAATAGTAACTTTGGGGAACAGAAAGAAAAGATAAACCAGCAGCCCGAAATCGAGAAATTGCATTCACAAGATCAGGTATTAATAAAGCAATATGTTGAATACCTGCCCCTCGATTTACATCCAAAAACTCCTGAATTTGCGAACTAGGCGCAGCCGGTTCATTAATTGGTAATTGAATATTACCATGAGGTGAAATCATTACCTGACTATGCAAACCAGAACGATCAGTTTTAATATTAAAAGTTTGTTGAGGTTGAAAATCAAATATTTTTTGATACCAATTAACAGCAGTTTCTAATTCACCAACTCCCACATTCAAAACTAGATGATCAATCGCCGTAATAGAATCATGTAAAATATTTTCGTTATCTGCTATTTTTGCGGTATTTTTAGTAATTAACGTATGATTTAAACTCCCCCAAGCAGCAATTTTGGCATACTGACAAAATCCAGCATCTTCAACAGGTTGGAGAATCCTGGCCCCATTACTTATAGCCCTTGCTGTCAAAGCTTCCACATCATCAACTACAAAGGCTATATCAGCCACACCGGGAGGATGTTGACGCAAAAACTCAGCCACCGGGCTAGTCGCTAAAATCGCAGAAGAAAGTAAAAAGTAGACAGATCCACTTTTCACCACTTCTGTCCGAGTATGTAACGATTTTTGATGATGAGAAAGACTTGGAAAAAAGCCATCATTTACTGTTTGAAAACCAAGACAATAAACAAACCAATCTCGCCACCTTTGGGCATCTTCGACATAAAAGTGAACGTGATCAATTTGCAGCATAATTTATTTTAAATCCAGTATTTACAAAAAAAGGGAACAGGGAACAGGGAACAGGGAACAGATAAGAAACACTCATTTGCAGCAGTTTAGAGCTTCTGTCCAAAAAAACAGTGTCATTATTTCAATCTCATGTTTAACTCAAACATGAGTTTTTCCTGTTAGAAAGTTGCCCGTTCCCTGTTCCCTCTGAATCTATGACATACTAAAAAAATAAATGACTCTCAGGTTGAATATTAATTTCCATGGGTATAGCCTGGGGTTCGGCAGATAAAGCATAAAAAATAGCATTTGCCGCAGTTTCACAACTCAGCATTTTACTCCGATCTACTTTTAAATTTACCTTATCCCAAAAAGAAGAATCTATCCCCCCAAAGTAAAAAAGCGTAATTTTCACCCCAAAGCGTTTCAGTTCTTCCGCTATACATTTACTAAAACCCACCACACCGAACTTAGACGCAGAATAAGCCGCAGCCATAGGCATTGAATGTTTACCAAGAATACCGACAACATTACAAATATGACCAGATTTCCGTTTTTGCATCTCCTTCGCTGCGGCTTGAGTGGTGTAAAAACAGCCTTTTAAATTCAAATCCAGCATTGCATCTAAATCTGCCGATTCAATGGTGTTGTAGGCTTTGAGAATACCCGCTCCGGCTGCATTTACCAAAACATCAATTTGTCCAAACTGAGCTATTGTCCTTTGAATTAATGCGTCTACCTGTTGAGGTTGAGTAATATCAGTAGGAACTGTCAGCACCTCTCCTGATAACTCATTAGCTAATGCTGCTAAACTTTCCCCGTCTCTAGCTACAAGTACCAACCTCGCACCAGTGGAGGATAACTGACGAGTTAAGGTAGAACCAATACCACCAGTAGCACCGACAATGACAATAACTTTATCTTCTAGCATCATAATATTTACATTTCTTTACAGACTATATTTATAGTACAGTCTATCTCGGTATTCTGGGTTTAATCCTCTCAATCAAATTAATTATCCAAATCCAACAAATCATAGTCCAGATTTTTTCACACCCACTTCCCATTTTTTACCGACTTGCTGAATTTGCAAAGAATGACAAGAATGGAGAAATTTAGCAAAACTACCCCCAATCTTTAATTGTTTGATTTGTTCAGTTATTGGTTTACCATATTGCTGATAAAATTTACTTGCCAAAATACTAATATCAACAGATTTCTGATTATCTACCTTGCTTAAATTAGTCAAAATATTCTTGATTGCTTGCTCTAAATCTGCGGGAGAATTAATAGGAGATAATACTTTTGATGTCAGAATTTCCTGTTGTGAATTATCCTGAGTATTTTCTGATTTCGATTGATGATGTTCAAAAAGGGTGACATATAATTCAGATTTCTCATCAATTTGATGAACTACAATCTCAGATGGATAGTGAATAAATACGTCTTTGGCTTGCTTACCGGGAAAGTGATGAGCAATAATTTGGCTAATGGTTAATTGATGTTTGCTTTTAAATAATTTAGACAGAATCGAAAGCTTAATCCAATAACTTTTAGTTTGTTTCTGTTGTAATTTAATCAAACCCTTCATTTGCAAAATAAACTGCTCTATAGATGGTATCTCTGGCAAAGGTTTAAGAGAATAATTAATAGTTTCACTTGTTAAACTATTGAATACTTTAATATTTTCTCCATGCTGAGTAACTTGATAAACTAATATCCCATTTTGTTGTAATGTATTACATAAGTTTGTCATTACCTTATCTGACGAACAAACAAACACCTCCTTCACATGAGGATAGCGTTCATGAATAGAAGAACCAACCGCAATCATTTTACCATCAGCATTATCTCTACCAGCAGGAACATGAATTAAATCATAGCCACGTTCATGTAATTCTACATCCAACTTTCCGCGATTTGACCAATTAGCAAAAGCAATTTTAACTTGTACAGGACAATGACAAATTGTACTTAAAAACTTTTCTGTATTCGTGTTTAGTTGCAGGTTTTCTGCATCTAAAAGCAAAATAGTTATACTAGCAGATTGTCGTTGGAGTAAATGGTTAGTATTTACATCAATATTTTCTGGATTTAGCTGCTCAACAGCAGATATTAAATCCGGTAGTATTTGTGAATCAAAAGCTGCGGGAACAAGCACCGCTTTAAGTGATGATTGCAGTCTTTGTAATAATTCATCCCAGCTTTGAGTTTGACTGAGTATGGCTGTGAATTTTGTACTTAAAGCCGATTTATTTGTAGATATTTGCCAGTTAATAGTTCGATATTTTGCAATCAAGAATTCTGGTTGCTGTTTTTGAATAGCAATAATTGATTGACAAATCTCGACAGAGATTTTTTGTAATAAGGCAGAATCATGATAGGACATAGCTTACAGCGTACAGTAGAGCATCCTGAGTATGAAGCCTCAAGTCTGAAAATATATTTTCCAGAACTCAACCTTCAGTAACTTCTATAACTTTAACTGTTACCTTACCTTGTGCCAACTGAATCACTAAATTTTCTCCTATAGTTAATTCTGATACAGAACGAGGAATTACACCATTTTCTGTTATCACCACTGCATAGCCACGCTCTAAAACGGACTTGATATCAATACTAGCCAATTTTTGTCGTAACATTTCTAAGTGTTGGCCGGCCTGTTGTAATTTTCCCGTTGTTACCTGTAATAATTGCCGATGTTTCCAAGATAACTTGTCTCTTTCCTGTTCTACTTGTCTATCTAACCGCAATTGACGCAACCGATGTTTTAATCCTTGAAGTTGCTTTTCCCTAGCTGCTAATGATGAATTTACGGCTGTACACAAGCCTGTAATTCGCTGTTGGTGTTGAATTTGCAAATCAGCCAATGCAGGTACTACGGTTTCCGCTGCGGCTGTTGGTGTATGTACGCATAAATCGGCAACCAAATCAGTTAAGGGTTCATCCCTTTCATGTCCGATACCAGTAATAACGGGAATTGGACAATTAGCAACAGCCATAACCACTCTTTCATCATTAAAACAAGCTAATTCCTCAACAGCACCACCACCTCTTGATAAAATTAATACTTCTGCACGACCATCTTTTTTGACCCGTTCAATGGCTTTGACGATAGATGCTGGTGCTTGTTCACCTTGTACTGTTGCGGGAGAAAATAAGATGTGTAAGCCGGGATATCTATGTTTAAGGGTTTTTTGAATATCACCCCAAGCGGCTGCTGTTGGGGACGTAATAACGGCGATAATTTGCGGATGTGAGGGAAAGTATCTTTTTCTCTCTGTATCAAATAGTCCCTCAGCCTGTAAGCGATTTTTCAGTTGTTGATAGCGTAATGCCTGTAAACCTACACCCGCAGGTAGGGCTTGCCACACTGTTAATTGATACTCTCCCCGTTGCGGGTAAATACGAATACTGCCTAAAATAATTAACTGTTCACCAGGAACTGGCATTTGTGCTAATTTTGCTACTTGACTTTTCCAAGCCACGCACTTAATCGCGGCTGTACTATCAGTATCTCTTAATGTAAAAAATAACCCACTCTGGTGATGATTTGTGCTGGAAACTTCTCCAGTTACCCACACTTGTCTGAGAATTTCATCTTGTTCTAAGAGTAATTTTAGATAGTCGGTTAAACCAGCTACGGAAAGGGCGGTATTAGGAAAGTCAAAGGTCATAGCAGTAGGTGGATATGAGGTGACATATTGTGAATATTTTTGTTAAAAATCTGATGTTGACTTTAATTCTTCCATGCTTTTGATAACTTCTACCAATTTCTGAATATGTCCTAACTCATGCGCTTTTGCTTAACCCAACCTAAAAAAATAGCTCATGTATTGGAATACTAATCAAAGTGTTGACGTAATCAATTCCCAGATTTTCACTTTTTTAATCAGTATTTTGTTGTAACCAGTTTTCTAAATCAGCCATAGCAGAAAAATCAAAGATACTTTCTCCTAATGTTTCTAATTGAGAAATTGATAACTGGCGGATTTGTGATGCAATTGCTATATCTAAATTACCAAACCGCTTTGATAATAAACGAATAATTAAATTAGCTTCACCTTGTTGTTCACCTTGCTGTAAACCTTGTTTGAGGATTTCGTTATACCAGGGTGATTCTCTTAATACTGTCATATCCCACCTCATGATTTGTTGAACTATTGGTATTTCTAGGACAAAGGATGCAAAAAACGATAATAAGGGTTCTAAATCGCTTAACTTTTCATTTTCTCGCAGTTTAATTACTGCTTCTCTGACAATTGCTTCTTCTCCACCTCCTTTGAGAATGGGTATAAATGGTAATAAAGTTGTTAAGTTTTGCTGAAATACTAAACTAGCTTCAATTTCCCAGAGATTAATTACCCGATATTCTTGATAACTCTTCATTCCCATAAACTCCTGTTCATAGAAGTTGGGAATGTTGGGTGTTTTGACATGGGGTAAAATATTGATAAGTACGGGATATATGGGTAATTTATAACGTTCCCGTGCTAAAGCAATATAAGCCGTCATTCTCAGAGGCATTATCTCGTTATAACGCAATTGTAGCTCATTGAGAATTAAAAATTCACCCACTGGATTTTCGGCTTTAATCAGTACGTCGTTATCGCGGCTAATCCATTGAAATTCTGAGGAAATAAACTCTTTCACCCGAATATCTTTTCTTTGTGTTACCCATTGTACCCAATTATCGGGGGCGAGACTGATTAAGCGTTTACTACCAATATCTACTTTTTTGGTCATGGATTGATGATTGGAAAATGAAAAAAATTAGGGGAGAGTTCTTAATTGAGTTAGTATTATTGTATCATAAAGGTCTAATGCCTTGATTTGTGCAGATCATTGATAATTTCCCTCACGCTTTGAGAATCGGGATATTGAACACGCTGACGATAAAACTTTATATACTGATATAAGAAAATACTGATTTATGACAAGACAACCGCACGACCAACTTGCTAAAGAATATCTAGAAGAATTGTTAGCACCTTTAGGAGAGGTCAAAACCAGTAAAGATGTAAAAAGCGAAGTTCAGGAAATAGATGTTTGGTTTGTTCCGACAACAACAGTTATAAATTCTGAATTAGGATTATTAGGAAAAATGGCGGTTACAAGCTGTCTTTTTGAACCTTACCGTAATGCACCTAATGAGATAGAAATTAGAAGTTGTTTGTTAAAATTGTATAGTGTTCAGGGTGAATTGTTAAGACAAGCGAAAAGAGAAAAACGTTCTATCTCTGAAGAAGAATTACCCTTTCTATGGATTTTAACACCAACTTGTTCTGAAAGAATCTTGGAAGGGTTTGGAGCAAAAACAAAGGAGGGATGGGAAAAAGGAGTTTATTTTCTGCCAAAATACCAGAAAGCGGCTATTGTTGCTATTAACCAATTACCCATAATAGAGGATACACTATGGTTAAGGGCAATGGGAAAAGGCAAAACTCAAACTGAAGCTATCAGCAAAGTTGTTGAACTTTCACGAGAGAATGATAAATTGAATAAACTGGTAGAAATTTTCGCATCTTGGCAGAAAAATTTAGAATTGAATAGTGATGTTAATGATGAAGAAGTAAGGGAGTTAATTATGAGTTTATCACCAGCGTATCTAAAACAACGGGAAGAATGGAAACAAGAGGGACTTGAAGAAGGAAGACAGGAAGGACAACAAGACGGACAGCGTTTGATGGTCGAGAGTTTGTTAGCGGTGCGTTTTGGTAATTTAGATGAGGAGTTATTTGCTATTATCAGTCAGTTGATGGAACTTTCTCTCACAGAAAGAAATCAGTTATTACTTAATCTTTCCCGTGAGGAATTATTAGCTAGGTTTAAAGTTGATTGAACTCAGGTTTTATTGGGAACTTCAATTAGTCAAAAATTGTAGGTTAGGTTAAGTGACAGCGCAACCTAACCAAATTATTAAAATGTTGGGTTTTGTTACTTCAACCCAACCTTGTATCCCTCATCAAAAATTGGATGGATAAGGATAGTCAAAATGTGATTATAATTATCAATGTAATTACTCACCTGTATCTATGAGTCAGTGTCTTAACCCCGACTGTCTACAGCAAAATCCACAGAAGACGATATTCTGTCAACGTTGTGGGAGTAAACTGGTATTGCAAGAACGGTATCGTGGTGTGCGGGTTATTGGAGAAGGTGGCTTTGGGAGAACGTTTTTAGCAGTAGACGAACAAAGATTAGATACTCCCTGTGTGATTAAGCAATTTTTACCGCAACAATCGGGAAGTGGGGCTTTAGAAAAAGCGACGGAGTTATTTAAACAAGAAGCTGTTCGACTGCGAGATTTAGGGAAACATTCACATATTCCAGATTTACTCGCATTCTTTCCCCAAGAAGGAAGATTATATTTAATTCAGGAATTTCTCGAAGGTAAAAATCTGTTAGATGAATTGGAAGAAAAAGGAAAATTCAGCGAATCGGAAGTTAAACAGATATTAGTTGAATTATTACCTATTTTACAATTTGTTCATGATAACAAAGTTATTCATAGAGATATTAAACCAGAAAATATTATTAGAAGTTCTCAAACTGGTGCTTTATTCCTAATTGATTTTGGAGTTTCTAAGGAAGTTGGGGGAAGTGTTCTGACTAGAGTGGGGACAATTACGGGAACGCTGGGATATGCACCACCGGAACAAATGCGCGGGAAGGTTTTTCCGAATAGTGATCTTTATAGTTTAGCTGTAACTTGTATTCGTTTATTAACGGGATATTTTCAAAAAGATGATGGTGATGATTTAATATTTGATTCTATGAGAATGCAGTGGATATGGAAACAATATGTTTCTGTGAGTCAGGAGTTAGAAATTGTTTTAGATAAGATGTTGCAGGATTTACCGATTAATCGTTTTCAGTCTGCAAATGAGGTTTTATCAGAATTAGAAAAACAGGAAGTTACAACATCAGCACAAGTACAAAATTTTTCTATTTCTTTAGAGGGTGTTTGAAAAGTCGGACAAGTTGTAAAAAAGCTCTCTCAGTATAAGCTGTAAGCTTCCTCTTGCTCAAAAAACGTTGGGTGG
>NZ_LJOQ01000093.1:0-17586 GCF_001672255.1 Anabaena sp. AL09 | reverse complement strand
AATCATTACCAGCGCCACCAATGAGGGTATCTGCACCAGCACCACCATTAAGAACGTTATTACCAGTGTTACCTGTAATGATATTATTCAGATTATTACCTGTACCATTAATAGCGGTTGTTCCGGTTAAAGTCAGGTTTTCTAGGTGGTTTTTTAATGTCCAGGTGATAGAAGATTCAACGGTATCAATACCTTGATTTAAAAATTCAATAATGACATCTCCTACATTATCTACTACATAAGTGTCATTACCACTACCACCACCTAATAAATCTGCACCTGTTCCCCCGTTGAGAGTGTCATTACCATCTCCACCACCTAAATCATCGTTTCCTGTACCTGCTTTAATCCAATCATTACCAGTAGTACCGTTAAAGCTGACTGGAGATAATATCATTAACTGTCCCTCCGCTGATAATTAAGGTATCTGTGCCATTACCACCTTTGATGGTGTCGTTTTGTTGTAAATTGGCCCATGTGCTGGTGATGGTGTCGTCTCCATATTCAGCATCTATGATATCTTGTTGGGCTGTGGTGGTGAAGCTTTCGTCTTCGTTAAGGTCAGTTACACCAATAGTTAATTGTTTTTCAAAGGATAACCCACCTTGGTCTGTGGTTTTAACTCGAATGTTGTAACTGTTTTTGGTTTCGTAGTCAAAGACAGAGTTGGTTGTGAGTTGATTATTGGTAATGGTAAATACACTGTTATTGGTGTCACCTGTTCCTGCTACTAAACTATAGGTAAAGGTGTTATTAGCATCTGGGTCTGTGGTGGTGAAGTTACCAACTACTGTACCAATAACTTGATTTTCGGCAATGTTGCTGTTAGATAGGGTGATGTTTGTGGGTGCTTGGTTAGTAAATTCACTCACATTAATAATCTTTAAACCGCCCCGACCATCAGACACATAAGCGTAGTTTCCCACTACTTGCACGCCACTAGCCCAGTCACTCATATTATAACTAGCATAAGAACCTTTGAGGGTGGGAGTAGTGGGGTTGCTGATATCAATGATTTGCACTCCATAAGGTCCATTAGCCACATAAGCGTAGTTGCCGACTACTTGTACACCCAATGTAAAGCAGAAAAAATTACTATCAGCATAAGAACCTTTAAGGGTGGGAGCAGTGGGGTTGCTGATATCAATGATTTGTAGTCCTGAATTCCCATCGGCAACATAGGCATAATTGCCGACTATCTGTAAATCATAAGCCCAGCCAGGAGTATCGTAACTGCCCTTGAGGGTGGGAGCAGTGGGGTTGCTAATATCAATAATTTGTAGTCCTGAGACATCATCAGCAACATAAGCGTAGTTACCTACTACTTGCACGCCATTCGCCCTCTCAGGAGTATCATAATTGGCTTTTAGGGTAGGAGCAGTAGGATTACTAATGTCAATAATTTGTAGTCCTGATAAACTATCAGCCACATAGGCATAGTTTCCCACTACTTTTACAGTAGAAGCAAAACCAGAAGTATCATAATTGGCTTTTAGGGTAGGAGCAGTGGGGTTGCTAATATCAATGATTTGTAGTCCTGATAAACTATCAGCCACATAGGCGTAGTTACCTACTACTTGTACGCCAAGAGCATCCCCAGAGGTATCATAATTGCCTTTTAGGGTAGGAGCAGTGGGATTGCTAATATCAATAATTTCCAGTCCTGAACCACCATGAGCAACGTAGGCGTAGTTGCCCACAACTTGCACACCATTAGCAGAAACATCAGAAATATCATATTTACCTTTGAGGGTAGGAGCAGTGGGGGTGCTGATATCAATGATTTTCAGTTCTGACGAATAACCACCAATACCAGGATTGCTGCCCGCAGCTACATAAGCATAGTTGCCCACTACTTGCACATCACGATCAAGAGCCAAGCTAGGATTAGCATAATCCCCCTTGAGGCTGGGAGCAGTGGGATTACTAATGTCAATGATTTTCAGTCCTGAATACGTATAACCATCACCATAACCACCACCATTAGCGACATAAGCGTAGTTGCCTACTACTTGTACACCATTAGCCAAACCAGAGGTATCATAATTGCCCTTGAAGGTAGGATTTGTGGGGTTACTGACATCAATGATTTGTAGTCCTTTACCAGCAACAGCGACATAGGCGTAGTTACCCACTACTTGCACACCATTAGGGTTGCCAAGAATATAATAATAGCCCTTGAGGGTGGGGGCAGTGGGGTTGCTGATGTCAATGATTTGCAGTCCGCCCGACTTCCCATCTTGGACATAAGCGTAACCATCGGCAATATAAGCGTAATTGCCTACTATTTGTACACCATTAGCCAAACCAGAGGTATCATAATTACCTTTGAGGGTGGGGGCAGTGGGGTTGCTGATGTCAATGATTTGCAGTCCTGAATACGCATCAGCGACATAAGCGTAGTTGCCTACTACTTGTACACCATAAGCAGAACCAGAGGTATCATAATTGCCTTTGAGGGTGGGAGCAGTGGGATTGCTGATGTCAATAATCTTTAAACCGCCCTGACCATCAGCGACATAAGCGTAGTTGCCTACTATTTGTATATCGTTACCTTCATAAATAGCGCAATTTCCCTTGAAGATTGGGTTACTAGGATTGCTAATATCAATGATATCCAGTGTATTCCCTACTGCGTAAGCATAGTTTCCTACCACCGTCACAGCCATTGCATAACTTAAACGATCCCACACTCCGACTAATGTGGGTGCAAATACTCCCTGATAGGTGTTTAAGGTTTCTGCATGAAAAACAAGAGAAGTCCCATGATTTTCAGGAATATTAACCTCTAATTCCCAATTTCCCCCTAATGCTGCATTTCCCGTTTTTGTGGCAGACGCGCTAATGGTTGCGTTGGTAATCTCATGTAACTTTGTAATAAACTCTTCTCCAGCATCTCCCGCAGCGACATTACAACCATAGAGTAAAATGTTCTCGCTTTGCCAATGCTGCAATAATTCAGCATATTTACTGATATTATCTAAATTCAGTTGACTATTGCCCAAATACAAACATCCTGGAGAACCGTGAGAAACGATGTGAATGGTGGTTATTTGAGTATGCTGTCGTAAAAAGTCCGTAATTTCCTCAATTCCGTTTTGATTTGGGGAAAGAATAACCGTTTCTACTCCTGCTATCACTCCTGTTTGTAGAGTTTGATAGTCGGAAACTGAGGCATCAATAAAGACAACAGTTGTCGCGGTTTGACGGAGAAAAGAGTTGCTATACATATTTTTTTTCTTTGTGAAATCAAAAATTATCCTATTTCTCGAATAAATACCGCCAAAATAGTCGGTTTTAACCGACTTGAGCTATTAGACAGGGAATTAATTCCCTGGCTCAAGTCTCTGATGACATCGAAATCAAAAATTAAGTTCTTCCTTATCAATCTCATGATAACATCTCTGGGTCAGGATGTGTGTATACCGTAGGTCCTTCTTGTAAAAATTACCCAGTCCCCTACTGTGGTTGCCGCATATACCTTTCCTGTCCTTGGGCATTATAGATAAATACGGGAAGTTGAGCATTTTGACTAATGGCTGTGAGAGCATATTTCAAGCTTTGGAAATGACTTTGTATTTGTGGATTATTGGCTTGAAATAATCGGTCATATTCAGGAGTTAAGCGGACACTAATTTTATGATTCTTGATAGTAAAAGTACAAATCTTAATGGTACTGGTACAAGTGCTATTGAGTTCAGCGCGAGTTTGAGTTAAATCACCATAGAGTTGGAATTGTTCTTGTGCCTGTTTTAGAGATGCTGTATAGGTTTCAATCAGGGGTTCAGCTTGATTGAAATAGGAAGTATCTTGACCCACTTGTTTAGCACTTTGTACAGCCTGTTCCCAGGATTTGACTGCTCCTTGCCATTGATTTTGATGACGATAGGCTTTAGCTTGATTAGCGGCTTTTATAGCTTGTTGATAGGATGTGGCTGCTAATTGTTCTTTTTTGACGCGATCGCGGGCTACAATAATTTTTGGTTGGTATTCTGCTAATAGCTTGCGGGCATTCTCAGTTTCCAAACTATCTATAGGGATAATCTTTAAGGTATTAATTGCTGTCTGGAAATCAGATTCTACCTTTTGCCATTCAGCCACAGATTTAGCAGTGGCTTGGCGTTTAGTAGCGTTTTCTCCTAAAGTTTTGGCATTGGCAATTTTTTGTACCCATGTTTCCTCTTTAAGCAACTGATCATTAACAGTTTTTAAAGTATTTTGATAATTTGGTAAATTAGCTGTTACCAATCCATAGAGTTCATTACTCGGCTTAATTATCTTTAATGAGGTAATTGCCTCTCTCCACAACTTTTGTCTATTGCGTAACTCATCTAAACTCTGAGGAGGAGTTTGAGTTTTTCTCTGGGCTGAAGATCCTATTTGTAAGGCTTTTAGGACCTGGTTGATTTTTGTTGACTGTTCAGAAAAACTATTAACCAATACCTGAGAGTCTTGATAACGGGGAGACCACTCAGGAATTTCTTGCAAATCTGCAACTACTTTATCTAGTTGTTGTTGCATTGTTAATAAGTCCTTTTGTGATTTTGTCCGTTTGATCTGCTGCTGATACTGACTTTTAAATTGCTGTGCTGTTTGTAATTCTTTACATTCAAAAATTACACAACTACGATGGAGAACGAAAGCACCACTACTGGCAAGGAGGGCGATAACTACAGCCGTACCAATAATGATTGGTACGGGGGGAAGTGATAGTGATAATTGTCTGTTTCTGGGTTTGTCTGCGGTATTCGCAAAAGGATCAAACTTTTCTTCAATGTCTTCAATTTTCTCAACTTCGTTTTCATCCAGAGATAAATGTGAATCTGGTAGTAAATAATCTGAGAAAGATTCTTTGGAACTGGGAAGAAATGAATCAATAATGGGTTCGTCTTCGGTTTCTGTAATTGGAGATGATGGTGTTTGAAGATCAGCAGAAATAAAGAGATTGTCTCTCTCATTTTCTATTTTCACTGTTTCTCTTTCTCTGTCTACTGTAGGACTTGGAAATTCATCCTCAGTTTCTTGTTCTGAATCTATACTGGGAATTTGAAAATCTAGGAAATATTGAGCATAGGGAAGCTTTTCACCGGCAATTCTCAAGAAAAATTGTACCCGTTGAGTTTGGTAGTTGAATTGCCATTGCAGTGCTTGTTCTAACACCTCAAAAACTTGCTGTGTGTCAACTAACACATCAGCAGGATGTTGAGTTAAAATCATCAATTCATCATTTCTGATAGCGCATTTGACCTGGAAATCCTGACTATCAAGCAGTTGAGCCACTAATTTTTCCTGCAAGATATCGCTTAAAACTTGTAGATATTGTTGTTGAACTGTTGCTTCCATAAAGCGTTACTGCCACTCTTTCTATATAGTTTTGATTATCAAGGGGACTGGGAATTTAGGACTAGTAGTCTGTCAAATTTATTTTGACGGGTTTTTGGTAGTGCGGGCCGAAAAGCCCGCGTGAGCGAGACTACAGTCCATCATTTTTATCTTGACAAACTACTAGAGACTAGTAGTCTGTCAAATTTATTTTGAGGGATTTTTAGTAGTGCGGGCCGAAAAGCCCGCGTGAGCGAGACTACAGTCCATCATTTTTATCTTGACAAACTACTAGTTTTACATCCAATAGAATCAGTTTCTAGCAGAAGGTTAAATTTGTCACGAAGAATACAGTCAAGGATGATAATTTAGACTTCTATTTTTTTATACAGCTAGATTATCAATTAGACAATCCAATTACAAAATAAATTTTCAGTGAAGCAAAACCAAATTCTATAATTTTCGGTATTGATTGGGCAAAATATCAGATAGCATCTAAGAAAGCGCGTTAGACTTGTCAATACAAGGTGTGTCTCAATGGATTTATTGGAGTATCAAGTTAAAGAATGGTTTAGTAAAATCGGGATTCCGGTCTTACCATCTCAAAGAATAGACCATCCCACAGATTTAAAACGGTTAAAGATTCGTTATCCGATTGTCCTAAAGTCTCAGGTACAAGCAGGGGAAAGGGAAAAAGCTGGTGGAGTTAGGATTGTAGAAACTACGATTGATGCGATCGCTGCTGCACAGAATATATTTAATTTACCAATTTGGGGACAATTGCCGGAGGTTTTACTGGCAGAATCGAAGTATGATGCCCAGGAGGAATTTTATCTAGCTGTAGTTTTAGATACTGCGCTGTGTCGTCCCGTTTTATTGGGTTGCACAGAAGCCAATATTGACTGGGAGACAGCAGGGGAAAAAATTCAGCACGTGGTGGTAGAACAGGAATTTTCGCCATTTTATGCCAGACGACTGGCTTTGAAAATGGGTTTGCAGGGTGAGTTGATGCAAACTGTGAGCGATATTGTCGAGAAGTTGTACCAGTTATTTGTGCAAAAGGATTTGGATTTGGTGGAGATTCATCCTCTGGGTGTGAACTCTGCTGGTCAAGTGATGGCTCTCAATGGCAAGGTTAGGGTGAATAAACAAGCTATTAATCGTCATCCTGAAATAGCTGAAATGGCTACGAAAATGGTTGGTCTTCTTCATGGTAATAAAAAAAGGAGCGGCTTGTTGAGTAGCTGGGATGGGATAGAAATGCCAGGTAAGATTTGTATATTAGGTAATGGGAAAGGTTCTGTGTTAACAACTTTGGATGAGGTTGTTAATGCTCATGGTAAGCCTGGTAAATGTGTCAATTTACGCCATTCTTTTATGAGTGATACTAAACTGACAACTTTTGGCGATCGCCTGATTAGCAGTTTAACAAGTTTGGCCAGTGATGTGAATAGTCAAGTTATTTTAGTCAACTTTTTGGGGACTATTCCTCAAGTTGACCAACTCCCCGAAATTATTACCAAATTCCTCCATTTGGACAGAATTGAAATTACATCTCAAATGTCATCTTCCAATGGAAATAAAAATCAGCAACCATTAAATTTACCCTATTTAGTCCTCCGTTTGGCAGGTTCTGAATTTAATCATGTTAGAGAAAATTTAGTTCCACTACAAACCTCTAATCAATCGCTGATAGTTGTAGAAAATTTAGATGAAGCAGTTAAGGAAGCAGTTCATTTGGCTAAGTTATCTGTGCAGAAAAAAGGGAATAGGTAAAAAGCAAGATTTTTACCTATTACAACGAACAACTGTACGGGCGAAGCATTTGGAGAACTATTTTTGGCAATGACCAGCATTTGGAGAACTATTTTTGGCAATGACCGATAATTTATCTTCCTAATGCTTCGCCCCTACTAACAACTGACAACTGACAACTGACAACTGACAAACTATGAATTTAACAACAGAAAGTAAAGTTTTAATTCAGGGATTTTGTGAATTTATCTCAGCAACTCATATTGCTCAAATGCAGGCTTATGGCACAAATTTAGTAGCTGGTGTCAATCCTGGGTATGGTGGAAAACAAATATATAATCTACCAGTGTTTGATTTGGTAGAGGAGGTTGTGGCCAAATTTGGACAGATTGACACCACAATCATTTGTGTTCAACCTTATCAGGTTTTGGATGCAGCATTAGAAGCGATCGCCTCTAACATCCCCCAAATCATCATTACCACCGCTGGTGTCCCAGCTTTGGATATGGTACAACTCCTTCGCAAAACAGAAGCTGGTGAGACTTTAATTATTGGCCCCAATAGTCCAGGAATTATCGTTCCTGGGAAAATTCTCCTGGGGACTCACGAACGCGAATTTTATATTCCTGGTTCTGTGGGAATTGTGAGCCGTAGCAGTACACTTACCTATGAAGTCGCTTGGGAATTAACAAAAGCGGATTTTGGGCAATCAATTTGTGTTAGTATTGGTAGTGATGCGATTGTTGGTTCTTCATTCCTGCAATGGTTGCAAATTCTTGATGAAGATGAGACCACAGAAGCAATTGTTTTAATCGGACAACCTGGTGGAGAAAGCGAAGAAGCAGCAGCACAATATATTACAGAAGCAATTGATAAACCTGTAATTGCCTATATTGCTGGTAGACACGCACCAACGACACAAAATTGGCAAGAAACAGGGACTTTAGCCAGTGTAATTGGACGTTCTGCGAATTTTGGTACAGCAGAAAGTAAATTGGCTGCTTTTAAATCTGCAAAAATTCCTGTCGCTGATAGTCCCTCTCAAATTCCTAAATTGCTGAAAAATATTCTCATTCCCCAAAGTGTAACCACTAAATAACAGCTAAACACAAAATTAGTATGTATTTATACGATTTTGAAATTTTTTGGTCGTTATACTTATGATTAGGTTCTACCTGGGAATTGATGAAGTGGCCAGTCCACTTCATTTTTATTGTCAAAACCTAGATTTTTCAGTCATTAACTAATTCATCTCGCCATTTTTCACGTTTTTCTCTCTCTTCACGCACTTCTTCTTCCCGTTCCCGTGACCGCACTAATAGCCAACTTTCCCATGTCAGGGGTTTTTGTCGTTCTAAATGGTTAATAAATTGCATAATTGATAAATCTGCTTTGAGGGGAGTTTTTAAATCAAACTGCATGGTTTCTAAAATTTTATCATTAGTTTTGAGTAAGCGATCGCTAATTTTTTTCCCTATCTTTAATATCAATTTATTAATTAACTTTCCTAAAATACCTTGACGTTTCTTGGACATAAATAGGGTTTGACCTGCCGTTTTTCCCCCTGGTAATAACCGAGTTGTAAATATTATATGTAGCTGGGTAGAGTCATTAGTAAAGGAAACTATACTTGTTGTCCCATACCAATAGCAAACACTGTAATTAAAAGAATTATTAAAAAACCGCCGGTAGAGATTTAGCCAAAATGACTTTCCATTAATATTTGTAATCGTGCTAAAAATAACCGCATTTTGATTAAGTTCTTGTTTCTCCAAAACCATTTTTAATGGTAATTTATTAACTAAATTAATTTGTTGAGTATCAATACCCTGAAGAAGTAACACATTGGGATGACAATCAATACTAAATTGCGAACCGAGAGAAAAATCAAAATCTTGGTTTTCCCAATCTAAAACAAAAGGTAAAGGTTGCTGGGGAGTTTCCCCTGTCCAAACCCAAATCATTCCATATTGTTCTGCTGCTGGCCAAGTTTTAGCTTTAAGAGATACAGGTTCATCTACATTAGGAATACCAACACAAATACCTTCTGCATCAAATTTCCACCGATGTAAAACACAGCGTAATTCATTACCTTCAATTTTACCTTCAGCTAAACTCGTACCCATGTGAGGACAGTAAGCATCTAAAATAACTGCACGTCTATCTTTACCACGATATACGACTAAATCCTTCCCAAAAATTGTCACAGCTTTAATTTCACCTATCTGCAAAGATTGAGAAGGTAATACCCAATACCAACCTTCAACAAAACTCATTGATTGGTTGAAAATTTTAGGTTTACGAACTGAGTTAAGATTATCTATATTTGTGTTCATTTTTAGGGTTTTCACTTGCAGTGAAGCGGTTGATCTATTCCTATCATGAACAACTTGAAAAAACAGTTATTTTCAGTACCATCTTAACTATGATTTGTGTGATTAGTTTGATGCAGATGATTAATTAATTGAAAATGTCTTAACTATGATTTGTGTGATTAGTTTGATTGAAATGATGAATTAAGTCTTAACTATGATTTGTGTGATTGATTTGATTTAGATGATTAATTTATCAAAAAGATTACTTTTGCTTTTGCTTCTTACCTAACTCCTGGTTGAAAGTTACGCAATCTTAAAGCATTACTAACTACAGAAACGGAAGAAAATGCCATTGCTGCACCGGCAATAATTGGGTTCAGTAACAAACCAAAGAAAGGATAGAGAATACCCGCAGCAATGGGAATACCAATGATATTGTAAATAAAGGCAAAAAATAGATTTTGACGGATATTATTAATGGTAGCGCGACTGAGTTGAATAGCTGTCACAATGGCTTGTAGATCTCCAGAAATTAAAGTAATATCACTAGCAGCAATTGCCACATCTGTTCCTGTTCCAATGGCAATTCCTACATCTGCTTGTGCTAATGCTGGTGCATCATTAATTCCATCTCCCACCATAGCCACAATTTTAAATTTATTTCCTACTTTTTTTTGTTGCAATGATTTAATCATTGCGGCTTTTTGGTCTGGACGCACTTGGGCAAAAACTTGAGTAATCCCCACTTGATTTGCAATAGTTTGGGCAGTTTTTTGATTATCTCCCGTTAACATTACCACTTCTAAACCTAACTTTTGCAAAGCCTTGACTGCTATTAATGATGAAGGTTTAAGGGCATCAGTAATAGCCATAATAGCTTCTGATTTACCATTTAATGCTAACCAAATGACTGTTTTTCCTTCATTTTCCCAAATTGTTTGATGTGGTTCTAAAACATCCGTATCAATTCCTAACTCTGTAAACCAGCGTTGTGTGCCAACCTGTACCAATTGATCATATACAATTCCTTGAACACCACTACCAACAATGGCTGCAAAATTCTTAACATCAGCCAAACTCACAGCTTGATTAATCGTATATTTCACCACTGCTTCCGCTAAAGGATGTTCAGACTTATGTTCTACACTAGCAGCTAATTTTAATAATTGAAGTTCATTCCCATTCGCTGTACCCTTGATAGTTATAAAGTCTGTAACTGTGGGTTTACCTTGAGTTAAAGTTCCAGTTTTATCAACAACAATAATATTTATTTTATGTGCTAATTCTAAACTTTCAGCACTTTTAATTAAAATGCCATTTTCTGCACCTTTACCAGTTCCTACCATCACAGAAGTAGGAGTAGCTAAACCCAATGCACAGGGACAAGCAATAATTAAAACCCCTACCATTGTCATCATTGCTAAGGTGAAATTAGCTGTAATACTAAACCAGATCATAAAAGTAAGAATAGCTATCACAATTACAGCCGGCACAAACCACCCAGTTACCTGATCTGCTAACCTTTGAATTGGTGCTTTTGAACCTTGGGCTTCTTGGACTAACTTGACAATTTGCGCTAAGAAAGTATCTTTACCAACTCGCGTGGCTTTAAACTTAAAACTACCAGTTTTATTAATTGTTGATCCAATCACCTCATCTCCTGGTTGTTTTTTCACAGGTACACTTTCACCTGTTACCATGGCCTCATCTACCGTAGAATTACCATCAATTACTTCACCATCTACAGGAATTTTTTCACCAGGACGAACTAAAATTAAATCATTAACTATTACTTTATTAATAGGAATATCCATTTCCAAATCATCTCTTATTACCCTGGCTATTTTCGCTTGCATTCCCATTAATTTATGAATAGCTTCTGAAGTTTGTCCTTTAGCCCGATGTTCAAAAAATCGCCCTAACAAAATTAAAGTAACAACCATTGCTGCAACTTCATAATAAACATGAATTTCTAAGCCTTGGGAAATAAACATCCCTGGAAAAAGCGTCACAAATAAAGAATAGAAATAAGCCGTACCCGTTCCCAATGCAATCAAAGTATCCATCGTTGCAGTCCGGCGTTTCAAAGACTTCCAAGCATTGCGGAAAAAAGACCCACCACACCAAAACTCAACAGGTGTTGTTAATACCAATTGAAACCAAGGATTATGAAAAAATTTAGGAACAAAAGGCAAATGTAATCCCGTCATCATTGGTAAAGAACCAAAAAACAGAATAATACTCATTACAATCCCGGTTGTTAACTTGAGAATGAGTTCCCGTTCTGCTGCTAATTTAATCGCTGCTTCTGCTGTATCTTCACCTTCTGTTTCTAACTGAAAAGATGAATAACCAGCATCTACAATTGCAGCTTGAATTTTCGCTAAATTTGTTTGTTTAGGTTCATAATTAATAGTTACCTGTTCTGCACCAAAATTAACATGACAATCAATAACTCCAGCAACGGCTAAAATTGCCTGTTCAATATTATTAGCGCAAGAAGCACAACTCATCCCTTTAAGTTTAAGACTAAGATTATTCATAAAACCTCTTATAATTAACTAATTACCCAGATACCCGACTTCTTGAAGAAGTCGGGTATCTATACGATCTATACTTCACCTATTGGTGTAATATATGATTTTAATCAGTTTCTTGACTTTCACCTATCTTACATTACGGATTCTGGATATAGAAATATATGTTACAAGTTATTTATTCTGACGAATTTTTAGATCACAAAACGGGAATCTACCACCCAGAAAAACCTGAACGGTTGACAGCAATAGTCAATGCTTTAAAAGCTGCAAATTTTGCCGAGAAAATTACATGGAAACTACCTACACCCGTAACATCAAAACCATCTTTAATGTCTTGGATAGAAAATGTTCATTCTACAACCTATATTAACAAAGTTAAAGATATCGCTGCTGACGGTGGTGGTTATTTAGACGGAGATACTCCCATTTCTCCCCGCAGTTATGATGTAGCATTATTGGCAGTTAGTGCTTGGTTAGATGGAGTAGATACAGTTCTTGATACAGCAAATAAAGCTTTTGTATTGGCGCGTCCACCTGGGCATCATGCGGTAAGTGATACAGGAATGGGATTTTGTTTATTTTCTAATGCTGCAATTGCAGCTTTTTACGCTTTGCAACAGCCTAAAATTCAGCGCGTTGCAATCCTAGATTGGGACGTACATCACGGAAATGGGACGGAAGCAATAGTAGAAACTCACTCAGAAATTGCTTATGTTTCTCTTCACCAGTATCCAGCTTATCCCGGTACAGGGAAAGCTTCTCAACAAGGTTCACATAATAATGTCTTAAATTTACCTGTTCCCCCTGGTAGCGATATTACCGTCTATCAACCATTGTGGGAAAGAAAGATATTACCCTTTTTAACTAATTTTTCGCCAGATTTACTGATTATTAGTGCTGGTTATGATGCTAATACTAATGATCCTTTAGCGAGTGTAAATTTGCAACCAGAAGATTTTGGTTTATTTACAGAATACTGTTTAGGTATAACCAAAAAAATTATGTTTGGTTTAGAAGGTGGTTATGATTTACCAAGTCTGGCTGAATCTGTAATTGCTACTATTAAACCTTGCATATGTTAGTATTTTTTAGTTAGCAAAATTCAGAATTTTGTTTTTTGCTAATTTTATATTCTACTAGATTTAAAATCACAATTACTAACTCTTCTCCTTTTTCCATTTTTAGTAAAGATTGATGAATGAAAATTTCAGTATCCTGAATTTTTTCCGATGGTTTTGAAGATAAATAAGTCGTAACTTCCTGAGTAAATTCTCTAAAAATATCTGCCTTATATTCCATTGATATAGGCTGTAATAACAGATGGTGTGTAGATATCTTGAATTGGAGGAGTTCCATAGTTAGCACCAAAATCTAAGTAATTATTAGAACAATCAAAATTACAACAATACTGTTATCAAAGTAGATCCAATTTTTACTTTCAGTGTTTTTTAGTATTGTACTTAACCGAATATAGTTAAAAGTTATCAAATTTTTAGTAATAAAATTTTGTCATCATGTCATGAAAGAGCTAAAGTTTTGTTAAGATCCGATTACAAGGAATTCAGTCACCTGGCTGTGAAGAAAAATTAGATAGTACCAGTAGCTGTATAAAGTTCAGAAGGTGAACAAATGACCACCTATATTTTTTTTGACCAAGCTCTTCAGATGCTTGTCAGTGCCTTTCTTGCGTCAGCTATCATGCTAATCGCCGTTTCAAGTATAGGTTTAGCCGTGATTGAAACCATTGAAAAAACAGGAGACAGTTAAAACTACGCTTCAAAGTAGGGACAGGGCTGAAAAAGTCAATAAGTAGTTTATTCTGTTGACGTTTCTGCCTTTTGTCCAATTTTTGGTTCTGTACCCGCAATTAATCGCTCAATATTGGTGCGGTGACGGATAATTACATATAAGCCGCCAGCAAAACCAAGAAGAATATAGGCTAAAGGTTGATCAAAAATTACCATTAAAATAGAAACCGCTACAGCCCCAGCAATAGAACTTAAAGACACAATTCTCGAAATGGCAATTACTACCGCAAAAACCCCTAATGTTGATAATCCTACCTGCCAACTAATAGCTAACAAAATTCCCACACCACTAGCCACAGATTTACCACCAGTAAAGCCGAGAAAGATTGATTTACTATGTCCTAAAAGGGCAGCTAAACCAGCTAAAGTGACTAAATAAGGTTGCCAAATTTCGATATTGACAATTGGTGGAATTAAGTTTTGAGTAGTAGCAATACTAAATAAAGCGTAACCTAAATTTATTGCTAATCCTCCTTTCAAAGCATCAATTAATAATACAAATGCCCCGGGAATTTTTCCCAAAGTTCTCAGAACATTAGTTGCACCAGTTGAACCAGAACCAACTTCCCGAATATCAATTCCTTTTAATAGCTTACCTGCCAGATATCCAGTCGGAAAAGAACCAAAAAGGTAAGCTATTAAAATCACCACTCCACACAAACTTAACCAAAGAAACATAAATTTGTCAGTTGTTAGTTGTCAGTTGTTAGTTGTTAGTAGGGGCGAAGCATTTGGAAGATAAATTATCGGTCATTGCCAAAAAGGGGCGAAGCATTTGGAAGATAAATTATCGGTCATTGCCAAAAATAGTTCTCCAAATGCTTCGCCCGTACAGTTGTCAGTTGTTAGTTGTTTTGCCAATCACCAATCACCAATGACTAATTAAAAATCATCGTCAAAATTCCGATCTTTCATAGTTTTTGGGTCAGGGGCAAAAGCTAACCAGAGAGGGAATTGCAGTAAAGCTAAACTAATTTGTTCCTCAGAATCATCAATGATAATAAAAGGCATTTGATTGGCTTTAACTAATCTCTCGGCTTTTTGGGCTAAAGCTGTCGGTGCCTCAAATAATACCACTCCTCTGTCGGGTCCAAAATCAGGACGACCAATACCTAAACAATCTTGTAAACCGCGTCGCCATTCGCCTAAACGTTCTGGAGTATTTGCTAAAATCAGAGTTCGCACCCTGTCCCCATATAGTTGATGTAATATCGAAACTGCCGACGAAGCAATTAAAATATTCTGTAAGCGGCTACCCATTGTCCGCAAAGCACCCCGTCCACCTAAGGTAAATAACCAATTTGATAGTTTCTCAGCGTGAATTGGTTCAAAAGTCCGGCGTAACTGCCAGGGTGGTCCATAATAATCTGGCTGGTTACGATATTGGTCAAGCAAGCGGCGGATTTTTTTAGTAGTATCCTGAAACTGCTGTTGTCCAAGTTGTGGGGCTTCTAATTGTTCTTTAACAGGTTTTGCTTCTCCCTGTGGTGGTTTTTCCCGTTCTCGGACAGGTTGTACCAGTTGCATTTGTTCCGCCGCTGATGCCAAATCCTGTAAACTGCCTGTGAGATAGTCCTTAAAACCCTGTACCCGAATTGCTATATCTTGAGAAGTCCCCGCAAAAGTAGTCCGCATTTCATTGCGAATGCGTTCTTGACGACGTTCGAGTTGTTCTACAGAAATTTGTAAAGTTTGTTTGCGTTGTTCTAACTGCGATAATGACTCTTGGACAACTTGCGAAAGTGCGATTTGGGTGACACTTACTTGCTTCTGAAGGGTTTCATAAGTAATTTCCAATTGAGTAATTTCTGCTTTTAAGTCTGCTGACCTATGCTGCAACTGGATTACTTTTTGCGCTGGTTGTGTATATAGTGAATCTGCCGATTCTAATGCTGTTGTTTCTGTGGTTAATGACGTTACCAATTCACCAGATGCTTCAGCTTCTAATTCTAAATCAGCAGATGGTTTTTCTAGTATTTCATCTGTAGGAGGTTGCACTTCTATTTGTTCCAACCACTCATTTATGGGTTCTGGAGTTTGAGATTCTTCTGGGTTCATAAACAACAATATAAATTTTCAGACTTACTGAATTCAGCTATGAAATTCTCTTACTTTAATTTATGGCTGACACCGCACTATCAAAACTCTTCCCTTTGCGCCTTTGCTCCTTTGCGACTCTGCGCGAAACAACAAAATCTAATCAATTCGTGGACAACGTTCTTCTAAACAAGATTTTAAGGTTTTGGGGTCAAATAAAATTGGCAAAAAGTGAATACTGTTCACTTCTTTAAAATAGAACAAAATGGGAACTCGATTCCAGAATATTCGCCAATTTTGCCATTCTTGGTAAGGAAAACGCTTAATTAACTTTTCTCCTCTATAAAGATCAAAATTGGTAGCGGTAAATTGAAAGCGTAGTGTTACAGCTTGCAGCATCAAAAACAAACCCAATAACGTCAATATTCCTCCCAACCAAGGTTGTATTAATAGTACGGGAATAGCGCCCAAGACTAAGACAACAGGAATATTGTAACTTGGCTTTAGTTCTACTGTTGATATGGTGTTAGGTGTCAATGAACTGGTCAAAATCTTTTCTCCTACTTACATAATTCGTAATTCTTAACGACTCTATCTTGCCTCTAAATCATTTTACTAATCCACTACCCGGCCCCTGAAACATGACCCAAGACAGAAAGAAGTTGCTAATGAATATAACTAATAAGGCAGTGACAACAGCAGTTGTTGTTGATTGTCCCACACCTTTAGCACCTCCAGTAGTGGTTAAGCCCCAACTACAACCGATGATGGCGATTAATACACCAAAGCAAGCGGCTTTAATCATAGCACTGCCAATATCCCAGATATCGAGAAAGTCACGCGCTGAGTCTAGAAATACTGTATCTGAAAGGTTGTAAATATGAGTGGCTATAAGCATTCCCCCAGACATTCCTGTAATTAAGGATAACAAAGTTAAAATCGGCAGCATGATGAAGCAAGCCAGAAGCCGGGGAATGACTAGATAATCAATAGGATCTGTTTTTAACATTAACAGAGCATCTATTTGTTCTGTGACTTTCATTGTGCCGATTTCTGCCGCAAAAGCCGAACCTACCCTTCCAGCTAAAACTACTGCTGTTAATACGGGGGTAAGTTCTCTCGTCAATGCTACTGCTAACACGCCACCAACGAGGTTTCCTGCCCCAAAATTGATGAACTCCCTTGCTACCTGAATTGTAAATACTGCACCCACGAATATGGCTGTTAATAGGGCAATAAAGAAGGAGTCGGGTCCAACTATTGCCAATTGTTCTAGGGTGTTCCGGCGGTGAATTTTACCTTGGATTAGGTGAAATAAGACTTGTCCACCTAAAAATATCGCGGCCAGCAATCGCTGACTCCATGTTTCTAAACTGGATTTAGCCATTGGTCACTGGTAGTGGGGAATGGAATTAACATTACTAATATGCAAATTATTAACTTAGTTTACGACTAGTCTCATAAAATTGAGCGAGTTTTTACAGTGTTTTTACTTCTAGTAAACTGCACACTGAGATACAAACCCTGATTATTTCATGGTTTTACAGATTTGAAACATCGCAAACACTAAATGCACCTGGAGTAACTATTACCAGTACAACTTAATGAAAACTTAAGATTCTTGACGAAATAAATGTTTGGGAGCGATCGCCAGTATTGTAGAGAGTGGCAGATAAATTTTCGGCTATCTCTCAAGTTACCCACTATCCCGGTCTCACAATGAGAGCATAAATAAACGGAGTAATCTGTAGTTTATGTGAACCAAACCACTCAAAACATGAGTAAACGTTATCTAGGTCATAACACCTT
>NZ_LJOQ01000092.1:0-41471 GCF_001672255.1 Anabaena sp. AL09 | reverse complement strand
GAACCTCTTTATTTGCAATCTTTAGATATCAGAAAACGCCAATTAGGTAATGATCATCCCGATGTTGCTACCAGTCTAAATAATTTGGCAGTGTTGTATGAATCTCAAGGACGTTACAACGATGCTGAACCTCTTTATTTGCAATCTTTAGATATCAGAAAACGCCAATTAGGTAATGATCATCCCGATGTTGCTACCAGTCTGAATAATTTGGCATTATTGTATGAGTCTCAGGGCAAATATTCAGAAGCTGAAGATTTAGCTCAACAAGCATTGGTAATATATCAAAACAGATTAGGTAATGAACATCCTAATACGCAAAACGCAGCATTTATAGTAAAGCTTTTGTATATAATGAAACTTTTACATTGCAATGAAGAAACTTTGATTAATATTCTCCAAACACTTGCTAAACAAGCAAACCTTCCCGCAGTCAATACAGAAACAGCATTAACCTTGCTAGAAATGATAGAAAGCAATCCTGAGTTATTGTCATCTATTCGAGAGTCTTTGCAACAACAAACAGAAGTATCTGATGGCAATACATAAAAACAGGTTTGTGATGCAATCATAAAATTGTCTGAATCAGGATATCCAGGATTATAGGATTTACAGGATTATAAGTGTCAAAATACTTGATAAATTACTAAAATCCTGAATAAGATCATGCTTGAGTTAAATCAATATAATGCGATTTTGTGGGAAACTCTCACAAAACTAATTTTGCTTCGCGTAACTCATCATTAACTTACCAAAAACCATTGAGAACAACTACCAAACCCATAAATATAAAACTGCTTAGATAGAAAATAACGCAATAATTAAAGTAAAACCCATAAATCATCCACAATAATGACTCTTATACATATAATCCTGCAAATCCTTAAATCCTGGACATCCTGATTCAGACAATTATTCCAAAAGCATCAGATAACAATCCAGAAAAATATTTTCATCATCCATTCATAACTCATCGCCAAAAAAAGATAATAAAGCTATTGACTTCCCATTTAAAATATGTTATCGTAAACTTGATAAGGAAGAACTATCTCGCAAACAGACAACTTAACTCTCCGTGCCTCTGCGTCTCTGCGTGAGAAAAAAATAATAAACCTATTTGCCAAACCAATAGAACATTAACTCCTAACACCTTAAAAGCATCGCCCAAAAAAAGGTAATAAAACTATTGACATCTCATTTAAAATATGTTATCCTGAACTTGATAAGGAAGAACTATCTTAAATATTCTTACAGAACCACTTGTGACCCGATTTATCCATGACCAATTCGCAAAAGACTATTTAGAAGAACTACTAAAACCCTTTGGACAAGTTGAAGCACCCAGCCATTTAGCTGGAGAAATCAGGGAAATAGATGTATTATTTTCCCCCGTCAGCACACAAACCGCCGACATCGAGATATTAGGATTGTTAGGTAAACTAGCAGCTACACCTGCTATCTTTGAACCCTTTCGCAATCCAGCAAGCAAAGAAGAAATCTGTGATTGTTTGTTAAAATCATTAGAAGTGAGAGGTGCATTACAACGAGAAGCAAAACGGAATAAAAACCCCATAGCTACCATAGAAACACCTAAACTATGGGTTTTGACACCAACAGCATCACAAACCCTATTATCCGGCTTTAGAGCCATAGAAAACCCCAATTGGCCAGCAGGAATCTACTTTTTAGCAGATTACTTGAATACAGCCATTGTCGCTATTCATCAATTACCACGTACACCCGAAACCCTATGGTTAAGACTATTAGGACGGGAAACAGTACAAAAAAGAGCAATTGATGAATTAGAAACATTACCAACTAATTACCCATTCCAACAAGCAACGTTAGAATTGCTTTACAACCTCCAACAGACTTTAAAGATCAATAAAAGTTCAGAACCAGAAGATAAGGAGTTAATTATGCGGTTAGCACCATTTTATCAACGAGATAAAGAACAAGCTAGACTAGAAGGAGAACAAAAAGGAGAAGAACGTCTAGTTTTACGCCTCATAAATCGCCGATTTGGTGAAATTAAATTGTCATTAATCGAGCAAATTCAATTATTGTCTATAGAACAACTGGAAAATTTAGCAGATGCTTTGTTAGATTTTTCACAAGTTGCTGACTTAGAAACCTGGTTAAAGCAACAGAAACCACAAGAAACAGATAGCTGATGACTTAATGTTAGCAATGCTAAAAAGATTAAATTGCGATTTTAAACCATTGTCATTTATTCTTTAAGCATTGCATAAAAAACAAAAATATTAGATATCAATACACAAGCATTGTTTAGCAATCCAAATCTACTCAAATAAAAAATCTAAATAACGTCTTGCCATAAATACACACTGTATAGTAAACTGATACAAATATTTTTAACAACAAAATTACTATGCCAGCACCAGATACTACCCGCCGCATTACCCCTAGCAACCTCCAGCAAGATATAGATTCTTACAACGGACTCAAAGCTGTCCCTAATTATACCACTGCTCGTGTAGCAGCCACACCGGAAGCATTACAAAAAGCCTATGCAGAAATGGTGACAAGACAACAAGAAGAAACCGAAAAACAAGCATTATTTAAAGCCTCCGCAGACGCAGCCAAACAAGCAGAATGGGAGTTCCATAATGCTGTTTTAGCCATGAAAGAAGCAGTAAAAGGTCAATTTGGGTCAGATAGTGATGCAGCCCAAGCAGTAGGTTTCAAGAAGAAATCAGAACGTAAACGTCCCACCAAAAAGAAAACCGAGTAGGATATTCTCATGATCTGAAAACCCATATTCTGCACTTATATTTTTTCTAAGATCAAAAAGTAGTGATATGGGAAAGTAGGATCAACATATTCTTCCCTCACTATCAAACCAGCTTTAGCAACAGATTCCAAAAACCGCTTTTTGGGATATCCTTTCAATCCCAATTCCCAATAATGTTCATCACAAAGTGGTGTTGTACTCCAAAATTGGGGAATTTCCCAGAGTAAATGTCTGGCTTTAAGTAGAAAAGAAGTTTTGATTTGCAATGATAGATATTCAGTAGCATTGGGAATCGAAATCACCAAATATTTCTTAGTAATTGCGGCGAGTTTTTGCAATGCTAATTCAGATTTTTCGTAAGGGAAATGTTCTAATACCTGAAACAGAACAATTGCATCAAACTTATCTTTTGGTAGTATAAAGTCCGCCGTCAAATCCAAGATTATATCTGGTTTGAGATTGGGGTCAATATCCGCAGTAGTTACATTATAGTTATTTTGTCGGAGTATTTCTGTAAACAAAGAATTAAAAATACCAATTTCTAGAACATTTTTAACTTGACTACCCAAGGAAAACAATAACCGCGACTGATGATGATAACTAATAAATCTTTCCTTGGAAAGATATTGGGAACTTGTAATCCCTAAAGAAGAAATCAATTCCATAGAAAGCCCCCTATTTACTAATGAAAATGCTTAAACTTTTTTACTAAAACTTAACCCAGTTTCAGCCTTATCAATGATGATAGTATCACCAGAAACAAAAGTATTTTCCAGTAACTTCGTAGCCAGAGGATTTTCTACCTCGCGCTGAATTGACCGTTTTAATGGACGTGCGCCATAAACAGGATCATAACCAGCTTCCACAAGATGATCACAAGCGGCTTGGGATATTTCAAAAGAGATTTTTTGTTCTTTGAGCAGATTTTCCACCCGTTTAAGTTGAATACGGATAATATGCCCCATTTCTGAACGATTAAGAGCGTGGAATAGAATTAAGTCATCTATGCGGTTGAGAAATTCGGGACGGAAGTGACTTCGCAAACCTTCCATCACCTTATTACGCATTAAATCATACTTGGAATCATCCCCAGATACATCCAAAATATGTTCACTACCAATGTTGCTAGTCATGACTATGACAGTATTCCGAAAATCTACAGCCCTTCCTTGAGAATCAGTAACTCTACCATCATCCAATACCTGCAACAAAATATTAAATACATCGGGATGGGCTTTTTCCACTTCATCTAACAGCACCACAGAATAAGGATGTCTGCGAATCGCTTCCGAAAGTTGTCCCCCTTCTTCATAACCCACATATCCGGGAGGCGCACCCACGAGACGGGAAACCGAGTGTTTTTCCATGTACTCGGACATATCCAAACGCACCAAAGCATCATCCGAATCAAAGAGAAATTGAGCTAAGGCGCGGGCGAGTTCGGTTTTACCCACTCCAGTTGGTCCCATAAACAAGAATGAACCAATAGGTCGAGAGGGGTCTTTCATACCCGCACGGGCGCGACGAATCGCCGCAGAAACGGCGGAAACAGCTTCTTCTTGACCAATTACCCGTTCATGTAAATGACTTTCTAATTGCAGTAATTTTTGCCGTTCTGATTCCAAAAGCCGATTGACGGGAATTCCTGTCCATTTAGCGACAATTTCGGCAATATCGGCTTCGGTGACTTGTTCGCGCAACAAAGTCGAACCTTGGGTTTGCATTTCTAAAAGTTTCGCTTCTTTAACTTCTCGTTCTCGTTGCACACCTTCTAACTTACCGTACTTCAATTGAGCGGCTTTGTTTAAATCATAGTCTCGTTCTGCTTGTTCAATTTGCACCCGCATGGCATCTTCTTCTTTCTTCAACCCGCTGATAGATTCTAAAATCTGCTTCTCCCCTTGCCATTGTTCATTAAATATTTGCTGTTTAACTGTTAAACTGGCAATTTCTTGTTCAATTCGTTCTAATCGTTCTCTAGTTGGAGAAATACTCTGTTCTTCTCCAGATAATGACAGCTTTTCCATTTCTAGCTGCATTAAACGCCGGTCAATGGTTTCTAATTCCGCAGGTTTGGATGTAATTTCCATTTTCAATTTCGCTGCGGCTTCATCAACTAAGTCAATAGCTTTGTCTGGTAGAAATCTATCGGCAATGTAACGCGCTGATAAGGTTGCAGCAGCAACTAAAGCGGAATCGGAAATTTTGACGTTATGATGCACTTCATAACGCCCTTTCAACCCTCGCAAAATCGAAATTGTATTTTCTACTGTTGGTTGATCTACATATACTTGTTGAAAACGTCTTTCTAATGCTGCATCTTTTTCAATAAATTTGCGATATTCATCTAAGGTAGTTGCCCCAATACAACGCAATTCACCCCGCGCTAACATTGGCTTAAGTAAGTTTCCTGCATCCATTGAACCTTGTTGATTAGAACCAGCGCCGACAACGGTATGGAGTTCATCAATAAATAAAACTACTTGCCCGTTTGATTCCGTAACTTCACGGAGGACATTCTTTAAACGGTCTTCAAATTCACCTCTGTATTTTGCTCCTGCAATCAAACTACCGATATCCAAGGAAATCAATTGGCGATTCTTTAAAGACTCAGGAACGTCGCCATTTACCATTCTTTGGGCTAATGCTTCAGCGATCGCAGTTTTACCAACTCCTGGTTCACCAATTAACACAGGGTTATTTTTACTACGTCGAGATAAAACCTGAATTACCCGGCGAATTTCATCATCTCTCCCAATCACAGGATCTAATTTTCCTGCTTTGGCTTGTTCTGTCAAATCTCGTCCAAATCTTTTTAAAGCTTCCTCTTGCACATCCGCTTCTGCTTTTGGAGATGCTTTGATTTTGGGAGTAGCGCGAACAGATTTAACCCCAAGTTCTACTTGAGCAATATCTATATTTAAGCTTTTAAATAATCTTCTACCAACCCGTTCATCATTACCAAACGCTAAAATTATATGCCCTTCTGAGATTTCCTCCTCTCTCATTTTGGCTCTAATTTCATCGGCTTTGTCTAAAAGTAAATCTAAATTCCGCCCCAGGTAAAGTTGATCACTTTTACCAACCTTGGGTTGACGTTGGGTAAAAGCCTCTAGTTGTTGTTTGAACCGGACTGAATCAACTTCCGCACGGGTGAGAATGGCTGTAGCTAGGCTGGTAGGTTCTTCTAAAAGGGCGATAATTAAATGTTCAACTTCTAATTGTTGTTGTTTATAAGCACGAACCACGTCTTGGGATTTTGTTACCGCTTCCCAGGCTGTATCAGTAAATTTATCAGGATCTGTAGGCTGCATTTGTAAAATTTTAGATTTTAGACTTGTAATTTAAGTTTAGGGGGGAATTGGGTAATGGGTAAAGAAGTTCTCTTCCTACCCTCTACCCTCAACTATTCTGGAGTTTTTAATTGAATCAATTCAACTTTATAACCATCTGGATCTTCCACAAAAGCAATTACTGTAGAACCATGTTTCATTGGTCCTGGTTCTCGAACTACTTTACCACCCAGTTGTTTAATAGTCTCACAAGTAGCGTAAATATCATCTACACCCAAAGCAATATGACCATAGGCATTACCTAAATCATACTTTTCTACGCCCCAGTTGTGGGTGAGTTCTAAAACTGAATGATCACTTTCTTCTCCATAACCGACAAAAGCCAGGGTAAATTCTCCCGCTGGATAATCTTTACGTCGGAGTAACTTCATTCCCAGAACATCACAGTAAAATTTTAAGGACTCTTCTAAGTTACCGACGCGAAGCATTGTGTGTAGTAATCGCATATTTAACCTTTGTTCAATGCTTATATTTTATATCTGATAGGGAATTTTCACGATACTTGCGTTTAATTCTGCTTTTAATTGCCAAATCGTTGATAATTCTATCTTGACCAATTTCAGCAAGAGCTTGTGGTAAAATTAATTTTAATTTCAGATGGAGGAAATAATTATGATTTCATCACCTTTGATATTACATTTTCCCTCATCAATGCAAATGACAGATGAAGAATTTTTTGAATTCTGTCAAGAAAACCGTGATTTACGCATTGAGAGGAATAAATTTGGAAATATATTAATTATGCCACCTGTTGATTCAGAAACAGGAAATCGAGAATTTCATATTATTGGACAGTTAGTAATTTGGTCAGATGAAAATGGTGCAGGAATTGGCTTTTCTTCTAGTGCGGGATTTACACTTTCCACAGGTGCAATACGTTCTCCTGATGCTGCTTGGGTAAAGTTAGAAAGATGGAATCAACTCACACCTACACAACAAGAGAAATTTGCACCTATTTGTCCTGATTTTGTCATTGAATTAAGGTCAAATTCTGATAATTTGCAGCCTTTAAAAGAGAAAATGCAGGAATATATGCAAGAATCAGGAATCCAATTAGGGTTATTAATTGACCGCAAAAATCGTCGAGTTTATATTTATCGTCCTGGACAAGTAGAGGAATGTTTAGAAAATCCTGATACTGTGAGTTGTGAACCTATTTTACCGGGGTTTGTTTTGAATATGGGGAAAATTTGGTAGTTATCGAATTAATAATAATTCATCTTTGATTTAGTTATACTAAGTAGGTGAACGGAAAAAAACCGAAATATGTAACGAAAAGTAAAGTTGCCCAAAACCTCTTCCGTGTTCCCTGTTCCCTGTTCCCTTGTCATAACGACAATTTTTAACGCCAACCTACTTACAGTACAATTTATATCACAATCCAGTTAAAAATGCTCTAAGGGAACACCAAAAAATAAATTACCCAATTTTGTGGGATGGGCAGGATGCCTGTCCTTGATGATTAGCGGGCAAGACTTGTACTGAGCTTGTCGATAGCGCAGCGTGGCGTTAGCCATAGTATGCCCGCACTACAAGAAATTTTTGGGGATTTTATTTCTTGGAAGTCCCTAAATTGAATGGGATGGTACAGAAAGGGGGATAACTGCGGAATTATGGAAATGCCCTCAAAATTGGTGTTCGAGGGACAGGATGAGTGGTAAGTCTGTGTACCTTAAATATTCATTTAAAAAGGTGTGATAGAGAGGGATTTCACTTTTTTAGTACCTGGAGGTGGTGAAAAGGTGAAAGTATCGGCACTGATGACAGGATTTGCAGTTCTAGTGAGAATTTTTTCTGTATATTGAATATCCAGATCGTTTGATTTACCTACGACTTTAATTTGCTTAAGGTTAGCAGTTTCTGGTTCTACAAATCCGCTTAGTATAAATCCCTCTTTTGGATCTTTGTAGTTATAGACATAGAATGACTCACCATCAACCGTGCGTCTATCTCCTTTAATTAATCCTTTACTAGCCAGACCAAGAGATTCCAAAGCATCTTTATCTGATAAATTGCCTTCAGCAATGACTTTTCGCTGCGCTTCTGGTAATTCTAAAAAGGATAAGGCACCAACGCTGACAAAAATCCACTGTCCTGAGTTATAGAAATCTCTATAAGAGGTGACAGCGTATTGTTTTAAATCGGCTCGGTAAATCGAAACTTGTTTACCGTCGGAGACCACCAAATTAGCTGATTTGCTTCCTCCTTTTGAGTCTGAAAAAGTGATTTCTGAGCGAAACTTATTACCTGACTGGGAGAGAGTGTTAGTTTTGAGTTCGAGGCCAATCTCAGCACCTTTCGTACCAACTTTAAATTTTATCTCTGACTCAGTTTGATAGCGATCGCTCTGCAAAAAGCCTGTAAATGCTTTCATGAGCAAAGATACATCTAGCTGTTCCGTAGCCTGACTGATGATCAGGGTCCCGTGACTAGTAATTTGTTGAGAATGCTGCGGGGGTATAGCATTTAGTTTACCGGGCTGCATGGCAAAAATGCCGATAAGTGCGATTGTGGATAGTGTCAGTTTCATAAGTAATTTGTGATTGAAAGTTAATCATAAACTATTAATTAATACAATTCATATTAGTCAGAATCAGGATTTACAGGATTTGAGGATTGTCAGGATTTTATCCCCGAATATTAAAAATAAAAACAGCAACTATTGATGTATTCAGAATCAGTAAATTATCAATAAATAATCCTGTACATCCTTTAATCCTGAGCATCCTGATTCTGACAAATTCCATGTTTCCTTCCATACTCAGCGAGCATTGTCACCCGTCACGATTGGAAATCTTCTTTAATGTCAGCCGATTTTCCCCCAGAAACACATAAACTAGCGATTGGGTTATTAGTAAACTGTAAAGGTTGAACCCTGACGACATACTCAAAATCAAGGACAAACCACGAATGACTAAATTTCTAGACACCGCTATTGAAGCCATTGTCTCCCGCGAAATCCTCGACTCACGGGGAAGACCTACACTAGAAGCAGAAGTACATTTAGCTGGTGGTGCAGTGGGACTCGCACAAGTTCCCAGCGGTGCTTCCACAGGCACATTTGAGGCTCATGAACTGCGGGATGGGGATAAAAGCCGTTATGGTGGTAAAGGAGTCCTCACGGCGGTAAAAAACGCCAATGAGATATTAGCACCCAAATTATTAGGGTTGGATGTCCTCAACCAAGAACTGTTAGACCGGACAATGATTGCTACAGATGGTTCAGCTAACAAATCTAACTTAGGCGCAAATGCAATTTTAGGTATTTCCTTAGCAGCAGCCAAAGCAGGTGCAGCAGCTTCAGACATTCCTCTCTATCGCTATTTAGGTGGACCTTTGGCAAATTTATTGCCAGTCCCCTTAATGAATGTGATCAACGGTGGAGCGCACGCATCTAATAACGTAGACTTTCAAGAGTTTATGATTGTCCCTATTGGCGCTCCTTCTTTCAAAGAAGCTTTGCGTTGGGGTGCGGAAGTGTTTGCAACTCTCAGCAAAGTGTTAGATGATAAAGGTTTGCTGACAGGTGTAGGTGATGAAGGTGGTTTTGCACCTAACCTAGAATCTAACCAAGTGGCTTTAGAATTGTTGGTAGCGGCGATTAAACAAGCTGGTTACAAACCCGGTGAAGAAGTAGCTTTAGCCTTAGACGTGGCTGCAAGTGAATTTTACAAAAATGGACAATATGTTTATGATGGTAAACCCCATAGTCCTGTTGAGTTTATTGATTATTTAGGTCAGTTGGTTGACCAATATCCCATTGTATCTATTGAAGATGGTTTACATGAGGAAGATTGGCAAAGTTGGCAATTACTAACTCAGAAAATCGGCTCAAAAGTACAATTGGTGGGTGATGATTTATTTGTAACTAACGCTACCCGCTTACAAAAAGGCATTGAACAAAAAGCCGCTAATTCGATTTTGATTAAATTGAATCAAATCGGTTCACTAACTGAAACTTTGGAAACCATTGATTTAGCCACTCGCAACGGTTTCCGTTCAGTAATTAGCCATCGTTCCGGTGAAACTGAAGATACAACCATTGCTGATTTAGCTGTAGCTACTCGCGCCGGTCAAATTAAAACTGGTTCTCTGTGTCGCAGTGAACGGGTAGCAAAATACAATCGCTTACTCAGAATTGAAGATGAATTAGGCGATCGCGCCGTCTATGCTGGTACTGTTGGTTTAGGACCAAAATAGGCAATTGGTGATTGGTAATTGGTGATTGGTGATTGTAAACAGCATTACCCATTACCCATTACCCATTACCCATTACCCATTACCCATTACCGAATTAAGGATAAAACCCAACTTTAGGTAATCCTAAGGTTTCATCCCAGCCTAGCATCAGGTTCATACATTGAATTGCTTGTCCAGCTTGACCTTTTATCAAGTTGTCAATGGCTGACATGACGATAACGCGACCAGTGCGGGGGTCAACTTCTATGCCGATATAACAATTGTTACTGCCACACGCCCATTTAGTTTGGGGATAAGTGCCACTATTGCAGATTTTCACCCAAGGGGAATTACGATAAAAGGCACTGTAGATGGTAATGAGGTCATCACGGACTAAACCAGGATCGCGCATGGTAGCGTACACAGTGGCTAAAATCCCCCGCACCATAGGGATGAGGTGGGGTGTAAATTGGATTTTCACGTCATGACCTGCCAATTCACTACAAATTTGCTCAATTTCTGGGGTGTGGCGGTGTCTACCGACGTTATAAGCACCTAGAGAGTTATCAGCTTCGGCTAACAACAGGTTAACTTTGGCTTGTCTGCCGCCCCCAGATGTGCCGGATTTGGCATCAATAATGGCTGTTTCGGGAACTATTAACCCTTGTTTTAAAAGTGGGGAAAGTGCCAGTAAACTGGCTGTAGGATAGCAACCGGGACAGCCAATTAGATTTGATTCGGCAATGCGATCGCGGTACAATTCTGGTAAACCATAAACTGCTGTGGCGGCTATGGTGCGATCGCTTCTTTCTGTACCATACCAATCTGTATAAGTTTTCAAATCACCAAAGCGATAATCAGCACTCAGATCCAGTACCTTGCAGCCTTTTTCTATAAGTTGGGGAGCAATTTGGCAAGCCAGTCCATTGGGTAAAGACAGAAATACCACTTCACAACGACTAGCAATAATATCCGGTTGTACTGCTTCAATGGGCAAATTTACTATATTACCGAACTGTGGGTAAAGGTCAGCAAAGGATTTACCCGCGCTACTTTCACCACCTAAATAAACGATTTCCACTTGAGGATGATCCATCAGCAGTCGCACTAGCTGTACTCCGCCATACCCTGACGCGCCAACAATTCCAACTGGTACGCGTCTTAAATTTCCCATGATCTTAAATCCTTATCCACTTTTAGTTATCTATTATCAGTGATCAGCAGTCAAGCTACTAGCTAATTACTAATGACTTTTGATTGAACTTTCGCTGCATTGTATAGCAAAGAGGATCTTTTAGCGTACCTATAATCACAAATATCTTTAAAAAATAATCACACTCATAGTGTGTAGAAAATCAGTACCACTAAAGATTATGTTTGCTATGTGACAGAAAATTCTCAACTTCAAAAGTTTGGCGAATACATTCGCACAATCAGAAAAGCACAAAATCTTTCCCAAGAACAGTTAGCAGAACTGTCAGGACTACATCGCAACTACATCGGTGGTGTTGAACGTGGTGAAAGAAATATTGCTTTGTTAAATATTATCCGTATTGCTCAGGCTTTGGGAATGTCACCCAGTGAATTATTAAAAGGTTTAGACTAAATGGTATTTCCTTATGCCAGTATTCCAGTTGAAAAATGGGCAGATAAAACAAAAGAACTGATAGAAGAACATCCTCTCAAGCCAAATGTTATTAGAGAGGTTGCTTTAAAGAGTTGGCAGCTTTTATGGCAAACAAAAATAGGAGAGGAAGACACATATTTGAGCCTGGCAGAAATTGATCCACCAGCTATTATGGTGGGTTATTTTTTTGAAAAACTCTTTGCCAAAGAATTGCAAAAGCGTTATCCAGAGGAATGGAGAGGAACACAAAGTAAAGATGAAAAAGATATTGTTTATCTAAAGGATACAAGATATTCAATAGAGATAAAAACTTCTGGTCAGCTTGGCACAAAAATTTTTGGAAATCGCAGCTATGGTCAAAAAGCAAAAGATGAAAATAATGGGGAGCTTACTAAAAAAGAAAAGTCTGGTTATTATATTACAGCTAATTTCTACCAGCAAAGTTTAACATTATTAAGATTTGGTTGGATAGACCATGAAGATTGGAATGCACAAAAATCAGCAACAGGTCAGGCATCTGGTTTAGATCAAAAAGTCTATGAGCATAAACTTTTTACAATAACAGGAGAATATATTTTAGATTCTCCTGTTAATTTATTATGTAAAGTTGGTGATGTAATTGCGAATGAGATGAATAAGGAAGGAATCAAAATTATTCAGGAATTAAGTGATTATCAAGGTAATAATCAAACTGTTAAAAAAGCCAAAGCGCAGGAAAAATATCACAATATACTTAAATTGAATTCGGGGATTGAAAAATTTGCGCTGGGTAAAAACATAATAAATAGTGTTTGGTGGTGGTTAACTTAAAAATACAAAAATACCTTTATAGAAATAAAGACATTTGTTCTACTTGACAACTTTGTTCTTTCAAAAAAGTTTCAATTCTATTAGCAGCAATATCACAGTAATCTTGACGAATTTCAAAACCAATTACTAGCCGATTTAAATCTAAAGCTACCATAGCAGTAGTACCTGAACCCAAAAATGGATCTAGGATAATTTGATTTTGATTTGAAGATGCTTGAATTATTCTTTGAATGACAGCAGAGGGAAACTGTGCTGGGTGTGGTGTTCTTTCTTTTGAAGATCGGTTTTGTCCAGAAGTTACTTTCGGAAATTCCCAAACATCAGTAGGATTTTTACCTAAAGGATTAACCCTGATTTTACCATTCTTTTTTTGATTCGGATATTTAACATTAGGATCACGAATATCATCCAAATTAAAAGTATAAGCTTCTGAATTTTTCACATACCACAAAAATTTCTCATTTCTAGGTGAAAAGAACTTACTTCCTGCGACTCCAGCACCATAATTCCAAACAATTTCCTGAATTAAATAAAAAGGAATTTTATCCCAAAGCAAATATGAAATAGGAATTGCTTTAGCACGATTTTTAATAGATAAATAACCTAAATTTAGCCAAAAAGCTCCATCACATAAAGTCAGACGATAAACTTCTTTTATCCATTGTTCACACCAATTTATATAATCGTCTAATGGCAATAAATTTTCATATTCTTTACCAATGTTATACGGTGGACTGGTGACAGTTAAATTAATTGATTCATCTGGTAAAATTGTCATCGCCTCTAAACAATCTAAATTGTAAATGAGACAATTAGACGCTTGAAAGTAGGGTTTACCTAGTAATTTACTTATATCAGTCAAATTCATAGCTTAATAATCTGTGTATATGGTACTCTAAACTACTAATAGTATATATGAACTACTTTATTAGCAAGTAACAGTTTAGTTATCTCCCAAAACCTCTAATTCCGATAAACAAGCTACAATCTAAAATAAGAAATTGTTAAAAAACTTTACGTTGATAGCTGGAAATTTTCTGTGTCACAGCCTAATATTACCCAAACCTTTAAATTTGATTCTATTGATGCCGCTTTGGCCGATCTCAAAGCCGGTCGTGTCATCGTTGTCGTAGATGACGAAAATCGAGAAAATGAAGGCGATTTAATTTGCGCCGCCCAATTTGCCACCCCGGATATGATCAACTTTATGGCTGTAGAAGCCAGAGGACTGATTTGTTTGGCAATGACAGGCGATCGCCTTGATGAACTAGACTTACCATTAATGGTCAGCAAACTCACAGATACTAACCAAACCGCCTTTACCGTTAGTATTGATGCTGGTCCCCATTTGGGCGTTAGCACTGGTATTTCCGCCGAAGACCGCGCCCGCACGATCCAAGTCACCCTCAACCCAGCCACACAACCCGAAGAATTACGACGACCGGGGCATATTTTCCCCCTGCGGGCTAGACCAGGAGGCGTACTCAAACGGGCAGGACATACAGAAGCCGCTGTAGACCTATCCAGACTAGCGGGACTGTATCCAGCCGGGGTAATTTGCGAAATTCAAAACCCTGATGGTTCAATGGCGCGGTTACATCAGTTAATGGAATATGCCAAAAATCATCACCTGAAAATTATTAGCATTGCTGATTTAATCAGTTATCGTCTCCAAAATGATCGCCTGATATATCGAGAAATCATTACCAAACTCCCCAGCCAGTTTGGTCAATTTGATATTTACGGCTACCGTCACACCCTAGATAACACAGAACACGTTGCCATTGTCAAGGGAGATCCGGCAAATTTTGGAGATGAAGCCGTGATGGTGCGAATGCACTCGGAATGTTTAACAGGAGATGCTTTAGGATCTTTGCGTTGCGACTGTCGGATGCAGTTACAAGCCGCATTAAAAATGATTGAAAATGCTGGTCAAGGTGTCGTTGTTTACCTACGTCAAGAGGGACGGGGTATAGGCTTAGTTAACAAGCTCAAGGCCTATTCTTTACAAGATATGGGACTGGATACGGTGGAAGCAAATGAGCGTTTAGGGTTTCCTGCTGATTTGCGTGATTATGGCATGGGGGCGCAAATTCTCATGGATTTGGGCATTAAAAAAATCCGTTTGATCACTAATAATCCCCGGAAAATCGCTGGTGTTAAAGGTTATGGATTAGACGTGGTAGATCGTGTTCCCCTCTTAATTGAGTCTAATGATTTTAATTCCTATTACCTAGCTACTAAAGCTAAGAAATTGGGGCATATGCTGTTACAAACTTATCTTGTAACAATTGCTATACATTGGCAAGATGAACCAGAATCGGTTACTGAACGTTATGAGCGTCTAGAGAAATTACGGTATTTATCAAAAAATCAGCATTTATTGTTACAAGAAGAAGCCCGTCCCTTGGGAATCGCTTTATTTGATCAACCATCTTTAACTGTACATTTAGGTTTTGACCAAGCGAATATTGCTGAATCCAATTGGTATCAACAAAAAGGTCATCCTTACCTGCAAGCAATTTGCCAGATTTTAGATGAAATTGCAACTTTACCCTATATTCAGAAAATAGAATTTCTGATTGCGACAGGTAGCGATCCTTTGAGTAATTTGCAAGTACAGTTAGATAGGCAAACTTTCGCTGATGGTGTACTACCTTCTTCTTTAAAAGGTATTTTTCAAACACAGCACATTTACAGTTTTAGTAAGTAGGGTTTGCTGAATTTCCATAGATTAATCATAGCTTTAGTTTTATAACTAGAGCTATTTGTTGATTATTTATGTATGCTTGAATAACCCCACAAATAAAAGTTGCTATTAACTAGACATTAGCAATTACAAAAAGTATAATTTTTACTATTTATAATAATTTGTGGTTTATACACAGATAACCAACTAAGAAGAAAGCCATGCTTGTAGAATTCAGTGTAGAAAATTATCGTTCAATCCAAGAAAAGCAAACATTGAGTATGGTAGCTGCTGATAATGAAACCATGCTAGATGGTAATACTTTTCCTGTCCCTAATAATGATGATTTCCGCTTAGTTACAAGTGCTGCTATTTATGGTCCAAATGCTTCAGGTAAAAGTAATTTACTCAAAGCTATACAAGTGCTGAAAAATCTTGTCATTAACTCAGCTAGTAGAATGCAAATTGGGGATAAATTACCTGTTGAACCATTTAGATTAAATAGTGAATCAGCAAAAAAGCCTAGTAGTTTTGAAGTGATTTTTATTCATGAAAAAATTCGTTATGAATATGGAGTTTCTTTAAATCGAGAACGAGTATTTGAAGAGTGGTTAATTGCTTATCCAAATGAAATTCAACAAAACTGGTTTTCTCGTGAATATCTGCCAGATGATCCAAAGTTTCAACCAGATGAAGGATATAAATGGTCTTTTGGTAAAGGATTAAAAGGGGAAAAAAAGCGTATTCAAAGATTTGTTCGTTCTAATTCTTTATTTATATCTCATGCTGCACAAAATAATCATCCTCAATTAACAGAGGTATTTTATTTTTTTGAGAATGAAATAAATATTCTTAGTCATAATGATCGTCATATAGAATTTACTTTGAGCAGATTTGATGAGGATGATAATTTCAAATTTTTAGTTGCTAAATTAATTAGTGAAGCAGATATTGATATTTCTGGTATTAAAATTGATGAAAAACCTATGCCTGAAGGAATAAATTCTTTTTATAAAGATTTTCTGAAACAGAAAATTGAACAACATGAAAGAGCAGATATAACTATTGATGAAATTACCAAATTAGATATAATAACTATTCATAAAATGAATGACTCTCATCAAGAAGTAGAACTTGATTTATTAGATGAATCTGATGGTACACAACGTTTATTTGAAATAGCTGGATACTGGCTATATGTATTACAATATGGAGAAGTAATATTCATAGATGAACTAGACAGAAGTTTACATCCAGTTCTTTCTAAAGCATTAATAAAAATGTTTAATAATCCAGAAATTAATAGAAACAATGCTCAATTAATATTTACAACTCATGATACTACATTATTAGATGATGAAACATTCAGACCTGACCAGATATGGTTTACTGAAAAAGATAACAGCATGACTAAACTATATTCATTGTTTGACTTTCGACCTCGTGAACATGAATCTTTACAAAAAGGTTATCTACTAGGTCGTTATGGTGCTATTCCTTTTATTAATGGGTTCAAGGGAGGGAGTGAAAAAGATGAGAAAGGGAAAATCGACAAATAATTTAAAACGAAGTTCGGAGAATAAAAATCCTAGAGGAGACCTTTTAATTGTAGTTGAGGGTGAACAAACAGAATATAATTACTTTGATTCTTTAAAACGTGAATTGAAATTATCAACAATTAAGATTAAAATAGTTTCCGCTAATGGTGGAGATCCTTTAGAGATTGTAAATACAGCTTATGATCTATATCAACAAAAACAATATGATCAAGTATTTTGTATATTTGATGATGATAATAAACCGGAAAAATATAAACAAGCTCTCAGCACAGCAAAAGAACATGATTTTGAATCTATAACATCAATACCCTGTTTTGAATTTTGGTTTTTACTCCATTGTTGTTATACTACCAGTCCCTTTAGTAGTTACAAAGAATTACGTCCAAGGCTAGAATCAGAAATGAGAAAAGAGGGTATTTTAAACCCAGGAGAAAATTATAATAAAAGTGATAAATTGCTATATGAAAAACTCAAATCCAATCAAGAAAAAGCAATTAATCATGCTATTAAACTAGAAAACAATCATCCTAACGAAGATGGATGTACAAAACCATCAACAAAAGTACATATTCTAATTGATAAACTGCAAAAACAAAAAAATTTTGAATGAGCAATTATTTATTAGCAGTATTAACGCTTCTTAACTGGCGAAAAAAATGTAATTTTGGAAATAGGTAAGTTTTTGATTTTCACCTATTCCCTTTTTTATTAACTAGCAAATTACGCGAATATTCAGCCCAAATACTTTAATTTACCCGCCCTTTTAACCAAGTTTGGATATCAGCAAAGCTGGTAAAATCTAACAATGCTTCGCTCAAATCTTCGAGAACCGGCAAAGGTAAACTAGAAATTGAGGAGCGTATTTCCTCAGAGATTTTTCCAAATCGCTTAGTCAACAGTCGAATAATCACATTAACAGTTGCTTCTTCTCGTCCTTCTTCTCGTCCTTCTTCCTTAATTTCTTGGTAAACTCTAGTTTCCTTGAGTGTTATTCCTAGCATAGACTCTACCTCCATTCGGCTAAGTTTTTCAAACTTGTACACCATGATAGTCGTGATCATCTCTATTATGGCGCGACTTGATGGTTGAGGATCTTCTTCACGGGTTCTTATTAACAAATCCCGTGCTGCTGCTGGTGCTTGTTCTTCCTCTACCGTAGTCAATACCATCAATGCTACCCATAGAGGTAATTGACGAATATCCCCCAATTCATTCAAATACACTCTATGTACTTGTTCACCTTTTAGTAAGGTTCTATGAGGGTAAATGTCCCTTTGTTCGGTATTGCGAGATGGATATATTATAACTGCTTGCCAGTCACTAAATCTAACGCGGTTGCGATAGAAATATAGTGAAGATTCTGCAAATACTCTTTCATAAAGTTGTTCATCTTTTTGAAACTGCACTTCACAGAAATACACAACCCCAGCACCTTCGTTTTCTGGGGGGAGAAATACTCCATCTATTTCAAACTTGGGTTCTTTGACAGCTACCGAATCAAATCGGTAAGCATCTGCATTTATGGGTGGATTTGTCAACAGTTCAAATAGCAAAGTTGGAGACTGTTGAAATAGTTTATAGAAAATGGAGTCTCGACGCATGAAGCATTCTATCTATTTGTTAAATATCCTCTAAATTTAATCACATTATTTGAGATTCTGCATAAGTTTTAACTAAATTAAATCCTCAGAATTTTGTTTTACGAACTAATTAAAATTTTGTAATTGCCGAAAAGAATGCAATTTATTGAGAAACTTTTCACCATTGAAACTTAAAGGATCAACTTTCCCATTCCCCACATCTACCGCACGATGGGTTGTAATTCTATCATCTGGAACTTGACTTTGAGCAATTAACCAAGCTAAAGAATTATATTGAGCTTCTGTATATCCTGAATGTGCTTCTATATTACTTTTCCCCCAAGCATCGGTCGGGGTTTCTAGAGATACATGATAAGCAAAATTATTTACAGATGGGGGTAAATTAGGATTAGTTTGCACAGTTTCCACACCATTAACACCTTTAAAAACTGAATTACCAGCACCAAAAGCGCGTTTTTCTGGAGGAACTAGATAAATAACTTTTCCCTCTAAAGTAATTATGGCATGATAACTAGCTTGAACACTTTCATCATCATGAGGTGTTTGAAAAAAATTAATGGCGCTAGAAGTAGAATTGGTAGTTTCATGAAGGACAATAATGGCTTGATTATTACAAGGTACACCATTAACATCTGCGGTATAGCGATCGCCATAATTGCTAGGATCAACTGTAACCTGGGCAAAATTAGGTCTATAATTAGCGAAATCTCTAGTAGTTATATACAGAGGATTAATTTTTTTAACCTTTGCGGGAGACGGGATTAAATTTCGCTTTTTTTCTGGTTTAGTTATTGTTGACTGTAATTGCGCTGGTGGATATTGATACTCAGTTGTCCCTTGCGAAGTTGATGCAATTGTCTGATTGTGTTGTTGTCTCGCACCCCCAATAAATACAGCCAAAGTTAGGGTAGCTAACATCAAAAAAATTAGTATTACTCTAGTCGCCCAGTCTCTAAATCTCATATTTTTATTTAAAATTGGTAATATAGTGTAATGTCTGTAAATATCCATGGCAGAGCCAGTAACAATTATACCTGATCACCACTGTCAAACCTATTACTTGGTTCAATTCAATGATAATGATAAGATCTTTCCATAAATTTTAGATTTTTTTCATATTCATTCCTGACTAGGGATTTTGCCTACAAGCTTTATTTAATCAGATTTTTGATAATTTTTGGTCTTTAGCAGTCCTCATCTTGACTAATTGATCAGGTTAAGAGAAACTTATAACTAACGAACGTAAATACTAATCTAAAATAATAACTTTTGTAAAAATTATGAAATATATGTGCTTAAATATGGAACATTATGAGACAAGTGGCAAATTTGTATCTAAGTTCCTATCCCTAAATTTTGAGTAGGTCTGGTAAACCAGCAAAGTTCAAATATACTATCTAGGTTGGCTTTCAAAGTATGGAAACATTAGAATTCATCATTTATCCAGATGGTCGAGTCCAAGAAAAAGTCACCGGTATTATCGGTGCATCTTGTACTGAGGTAACAGCAGCCATAGAAGCCCAGCTAGGACGAGTGTTGAGTAATGAACCAACCTCAGAGTTTTTTGCCACTAACCCGCAACAAAATAGTGTGGTGGATACACAAACCGCCCACAGCGAATGGTAAGTTTTCCAACTAGTTAATTTCATTGATTACAAACCACCATGTCACACTTTAGCCAAATTAAGACACAGATTCGTAATCTGGAATCCTTGAAAGATGCCCTTTCTGACTTGGGAATAGACTGGAAACCTGGACCTGGTGAGGTGCGGGGTTATCGTGGTCAAACTCATGCAGCCGAAGTCACAATTGAACAGCAAAATGGCTACGATATCGGTTTTAGATGGAATGGTCAAGAATACGAATTAGTTGCAGATTTACAATATTGGCAACAAAATCTATCTGTGGATGGGTTTGTTCGTGAAGTAACTCAACGTTATGCTTATCAAACAGTAGTTAAAGAAACTACTAAAGTTGGCTTCCAGGTAGCCGAACAACAACAACAGAAAGATGGTTCTATTCGCCTAGTAGTACAACGCTGGAGTGCGTAATGTCTAATTTGCCGCCGTCGTCACCAGAAGAGGAATATAACCGTTCCGGTTTAGAACCAGAATTAGGGAGTCTTTTGCGAGATGTCCCCGAACGTTCTGGTTTAGAACCGGAATTAGGCGGATTAGTGCGGCAAAAAGGTGTTTATGTTGATGAAATTACCTGTATTGGCTGTAAACATTGCGCCCATGTTGCCCGAAATACTTTTTTCATTGAAGAAGATTATGGGCGATCGCGTGTCCTCCGTCAAGATGGAGATATAGAAGAGGTAGTTCAAGAAGCCATAGATACCTGTCCTGTTGATTGTATTCACTGGGTTGATTACACAGAACTGAAAAATTTAGAAGCAGACAGAAAATATCAGGTAATTCCCGTAGCTGGTTATCCCGTAGAACATGGTGTAGCCATTACAGAAAAACGCCGGAAAAAACAAAAGTTAAAAAAATCTAGTTCTTAAATTACCAGCAACTTAGTGTTCAATCCTTAAATCCTATAAATCCTGATTCTGACGTAAGCATGAAACCAACATCTCAAACAGGTGCAGCATTCATCACCACCGGAACTTTAACAGGTGCGGGTATCTCCTCCACAGTCGGAGGTATGGGAATAGCTGGAGGCTTTGGTGGTGTGGGAATAGGTGCTGCTGCTGTAACTGTTGCCGGTGCGGTTGTTGGCGCTGCTGCTTATGGTGCTTTTAAAGGAATTATAGCAGGGGATAGCGCCGTTTTTGGTGCAATGGGTATTGGTGCTATTGGTGGTGTTGGCGTTTCTAATGTTATCGGTGGCATAGGATTTGTTGCACCTAAAATTGGTTTAGCTTTTGGTATTGGTACAGTATCAATGACAGGAATTGGTGCAGTTTTAGGACTTGCTGCTTATGGTGTGGCTAAATTATTAGATGATTCTGAATTTAGGGAAACTCCCATGCAAGTTTTTGAACGCATGGAAACAAAAGTTTTAAATAATGATGATTATTATTATTTAGAAGCATTACTAGAACTATCTGGTGATGATATAAATGCCAAATTTACAGCTTTAAAAATTGAGGAAGAATTAAAACAATTAAAGTCCAAAATCCAAGGTAAATCTCCTCAATTTAAACCAGAAGTTGAACCCAAAATATTAAATATAACTCCTCAAATAACGGAAGTTTGGCAATGTGTAAAAACTCTCAAAGGACACACAGCTACCGTGAATAGTCTTGCTATTCATCCTGATAATAAAACCTTAGTTAGTGGTAGCAATGACAGACAAGTTAATTTATGGAATTTGCAAACTGGAAAGTTGCTATATACTTTTTCTGGACAAGCTGAAGCTGTGTTATCTGTAGCTATTAGTCCCGACGGAAAACAGGTAATTAGTGGTAGTGTAGATCGGAAAATCAGCAGTTGGGAATTAGAAACAAAAAAATATAATTGCACATTCTCTTATTTAAGTTCTCCCTATAGTCATAATGGTTTTGTTAATGCACTTGTTTTCAGTCCCAATGGTAATATTATTGTTAGTGGTAGTACGGATAAAACTATCAGAGTTTGGGGAAGTTATACAGGAACGATTAAACACACTTTAAATGGACATACAGATGCAGTTTTAGCTATTGCTATTAGTCCTGATTCTACAACTCTTGTTAGTGGCAGTGCTGATAAAACTATCAGAATCTGGAATTTACAAACTGGTGAACCACTTTATACCATTAATCAGCATTTAGCCGCAGTAAATACATTAGCAATTACTGCCGATAATCAAACCCTGATTAGTGGTGGTGCAGATAGTACAATCAAATTATGGAATCTCCATACTGGGGAATTGCAATACACGTTCAATAAACACTCAACGGCTATTTCTGCGATCGCTATTCACCCTGATGGTAAAATTATTGCTAGTAGTAGTCAAGATGGAATTATCAAACTTTGGAATCTTGAAACTGGGGAATTGCTAGAAACTATTTCTGGGTTTAGTCCCCTAGCTTTCAGTCCAGATGGTAAAATATTGATTAGTGGTGGTAAAGGTGGCACTCTCAAGATTTGGCGGCAGGTTCACAGCAGTGATGATTTACCCTTAACTGGGGAATGGTGGGAAATTTTAGGCATAAAACCGAAAACTCACCCCAAAGATGTCAAACTTGCCTACTTGAGATTAGCCAGATTATATCATCCTGATATTAACACTTCTGTCAGTGCCAAAACTGCCATGCAAGCAGTCAATCAAGCATATCAAAAGTTTCAGCTTATGAATAGCTTGTAAAATATATATCGCTTCATCAGTATTAATACCTCAATTTTTTTTAATTGTTTATATTGCATATTCGGAAAAAACGTTATAAATTGTTAGGTTGTAGGGGAATAATATATTTTGTCATGTCAATGATCAATTCCTGATTAAGCAGATATACTCTATTGAGGTGATTTTACACGGAGAATAAAGTGCATTTTCAGAGATTGAAAAAACTGCTAAATATGATGCAGTTAGATTTTGACATTGACCGAGTTTTAGTATTTTGACTGGATTGATATTTGCTATTTCAAAGTTATCATGAAAAGGGCATAAAGAATAATTAAAGGTGCATCTACTCCCAACAAATCTACTATCCAAATGGAGTTAGTCTGGTAATGCAACTAAACAAATTAGAGACAAGTAAAAATATAGAAAATGAAGCTTGGCTTGCATTAGAGAATTCAATTCTCTACTACAAAGGTCAGCCAGTAGGAACTCTAGCGGCTTATGATTCATCCGTAGAAGCCCTAAATTACGACCAATGTTTTATCCGAGATTTTGTTTCTTCGGCTTTAATTTTTTTGATTAAAGGCAGAACAGATATTGTCAAAAATTTCCTAGAAGAAACATTAAAGTTGCAACCGAAAGAAAAGGCCTTAGATGCCTATAAACCCGGTAGAGGGCTAATTCCAGCCAGTTTCAAAGTTGTTTCTGCCAATGGGGAAGAATTTTTAGAAGCTGATTTTGGTGAACACGCTATTGCTAGAGTTACACCTGTAGATTCTTGTTTATGGTGGCTAATTTTATTACGGGCTTATGTCGTCGCTACAAATGATTCTTCCTTAGCTTATCAACCTGAATTCCAAACAGGAATTAGGTTAATTATGGATATCTGTTTGGCCAATCGTTTTGATATGTACCCCACGCTGTTAGTTCCTGACGGTGCTTGTATGATAGATAGACGCATGGGGATTTATGGCCATCCTTTAGAAATTCAAGTTCTATTTTTTGCGGCTTTACGGGCTGCGAGGGAATTACTAATTTGCACAGGGAATGGGGATATTATCGAAGCAATTGATAACCGCTTACCTTTATTGTGTGGACATATTCGTCAGCATTATTGGATAGATATTAATCGTCTGAATGCAATTTATCGCTTTAAAGGTGAAGAATACGGAAAAACTGCGGTCAATCTTTTCAATATTTATGCAGATTCTTTACCTTATTATGAATTAGATAAATGGCTACCGAAAAAAGGTGGTTATTTTGCGGGAAATGTTGGACCATCACAAATGGATACTCGGTTCTTTACTCTGGGAAATTTGATGGCTGTGATTTCTGATCTTTCTACTGAAGAACAGTCCCAAGCCATTATGAATCTGATCGAAAAACGATGGGATGATTTAGTAGGAGATATGCCTATTAAAATCTGTTATCCTGCCTTACAAGGTGAAGAATATCGAGTAGTCACAGGATGTGATCCCAAAAACATTCCTTGGTCATATCATAATGCCGGAAGTTGGCCTGTTTTAATGTGGATGTTAGCAGCAGCAGCAGTGAAAACCAAAAAACCACAGTTAGCAGAAAAAGCCATTGAAATTGCTACAGCTAGACTGAGTGAAGATGAATGGCCAGAATATTACGATGGTAAAAAAGGGAGATTAATTGGTAAACAAGCGAGGAAATATCAAACTTGGACAATTGCTGGGTTTTTATTAGCAAAGGAACTCATAGATAATCCTGATTATTTACCATTAATCAGTTTTGATAAATTACCTCCAGATGTGGTTTCTAGAGCCTGTGAATTTGAAGTTGGCAATATAGATCCTTATCTGTCTATGTAGTCAAATATCTGTTAACAATGAATATCTTTTCTTTAGCCTCTTTATAATTATATGGGGCTTTTTTTACATTGAAATTTTAGATCCTATAGAGGTTTAGCATTACTAAACCCTTACCTCAAAGAAACTTAACAATTAATCTTGGCGTTGAGTCAATAATTAAACAAAGATACTTTGGTAAATTAACGCCATGATAATTGCCGCAGTTGCACCAATCAAGGTATTAATAATATTGACAACTTCATTGGTAAGCCAAGTATATTTAGATTGCAAAGTTGCACCAATGACACTTTCTAAATTGGTAGCGATAAATGCAGCTAAGACAGTCCAAATTATTCCCAGAGGATTAATTAAATTTACTTCCCAACCAATGAGTGCGATCGCTATTGATGCTACCATACCAGCTAGAGTTCCTTCTAAACTTACCGCCCCTTCTGTCCCTCTAGGAACTGGTTGCAATGTCGTAATTAAAAAGGTGCTTTTACCATAAGCTTTACCAACTTCACTCGCGGTAGTATCAGATAGTTTAGTGCTAAAACTGGCGACATAACCCAAACATAGTAAATATTTAAAATCAGGGAAAAACAACAGTCCCAACGCACAGAAAGCCGCTATTAATGCTGAACCCCATACGTTTTCTGGACCTCTTGCACCGGCACGCTTTTCGGCAATTCCTGCGGCTTCTTTTTCGGCCATACCAATCCGTGTTACCCCAGAACCAACAAGAAAATAAAACACTACCACTAGATATCCTTGCCAACCTAGTGTTCCCCAAATGATAATTCCCAATAACCCAGCATTAAGTATACCTGCGGGCGTGAGCAACTTTTTCGGAATAATGGCTACTATTCCCAGTAAAATCGTATTTAAGCCTAATCCCATTAACCAGGGATTTAAAGAATCAATCAAAGACAACATGGCTGCTAAATTATGAGTATTTTTGCCATAATATTATCAGACATAACTGCTCAATCTATGAACAAAATTTTATTTCATCTCGCTTTTCCCGTTGCTGATATTCCCCAAACCAAAGCCTTTTATGTGGACGGTTTAGGCTGCATACCTGGAAGAGAAAGCCCTCATGCTTTGATTCTCAATCTTTATGGACATCAATTAGTAGCTCATGTTACCAAGGATATTTTAACACCACAAAAAGCCATTTATCCGCGACATTTTGGCCTAATTTTTACCAAAGAAGAAGATTGGCAAGAATTACTAGCAAGGGCAAAAAACAAAGATCTAAAATTTCGAGAAGAACCAAAAAACCGCTTTACTGATTCTCTCCTAGAACATCGCACTTTCTTTTTAGAAGACCCTTTTTATAACTTAATGGAATTTAAGTATTATTGTCATCCAAAGGCAATTTTTGAAGGTACTGAATATACTGCAATTGGTGATAAAACTTAGAGGGCAGTAAATAAGCAACATATACTCATAGTATAAATATTGTGAAGTGGGTAAAAACATCCACTTTTTTTATGCAAATTATCATAAACAGAACCAATTAATTATGACAAGTATCAATAGTATGATTTTTATGATTATAAAAATAGATATCTTAATGTTAATTCCATTGATAGATCTCATGAGGTACAAACTTGAATTATGAAACTCTTGTAGTGCGGGCATCTTGCCCGCTGGATATGTACCTCATAACACCGGAAAGTGCTGTATTCATAGTTTTGAAATTAATCTAATTCAGAGGGAACAGGGAACGGGCAACTTTCTCACAGGAAAAACTCATGTTTAAAAACATGAGATTGAAATAATGACACTGTTTTTTTCTGGCTACGCATCTTTTAAAAACATCTTTTTTTGGACAGAAGCTCTAAACTGGTGCAAATGAGTGTTTCTTATCTGTTCCCTTCTTTTGTAATGGAAATTAATTTCTAACAATACAAGGACAAGAATTTGTGGATAAAATTTTACTGAAAATTAGGACGAAAATATTCAAGAAAATTTATCAATATCCATTTTTTAAATATCAAGCTGATTGCTTTTATCAACAAGCTATAGAAAAAAATCTGCAAAATCTGCCTCTTCTTTCAGCACACGACATTGATTTAATTGAGATTATCAAAAGAGAAGGAGTTTTCATAACGACATTAGACAAATTGGGAATTACATCTACTATTGATATGTGGAAATCTGCCCAATACCTGATGCAAAAAATATCAGAGGATACATTTAATCATTCAGATCAAATTGTTGTTCATGCTAGTTCAGAACAAATTATGAAGTATCCCCAAATTTTCCTGTGGGGACTGGAACAAAGGTTACTGAATATAGTTGAAAATTATATTTGTCTACCAGTAGCTTATCAAGGTGTATATTTTCGTCGAGATATTGCCAATCAATTAGAAGCAGGTTCGAGATTATGGCACATAGATCAAGAAGATAGAAAAATTTTAAAGATTATCATTTACTTAAATGATGTTAGCGAAGATTATGGACCATTTCAATATATTCCTAAATCTTTAACCTCAAAAATATCTGATTCTTTAAAATACACATCTGGCTACATCCAAGATAAGATTATGCAAGGTGTTATATCTTCAGAAGTTTATAAATCATGTACGGGAATTGCTGGTACAGTCATCATTGCCGAGACTTCTAATATTTTTCATCGTGGTAAGCCACCTATAAATTCAGACAGATTTGCGATATTTTTTGATTACACTTCTAGACGATATAAACAAACATTATATGGTACATCTACTCTCGGATATAAAGATTTACTTTTACTGAGTAAGAATCTTTCAGAAACACAAAAAAAGTGCATTTTTTGGTAAATCCAAGTTCATGGTTTTAGTGGTGCTATTAAGGCTTTTGCTACTATTCTTAAAGCCCTAATATCTGTTAACATTAAAGGATGTAATATTACGGGTAAAATTACTTCTTTGTCTATACCAAGTTGCGAACTTTCCGCAGGTAAAATCATCAAATCATAAGGTGTCCAAATAGATGTAAAATTTAACTGCTTTAACATTTCGACATCAGAATTTAAATCATTGATAAAATCACTATTAGGACGCATTTGCACAGCACCAGCTAACCAAGTACCATAAGCAACTATAGTTCCTTTATGGGGTGAAGAAATGGTGATAAATCGCTGGACTCTATCTATTCCCCCCAACCGCTGAATATAATAACGGCTAACAAGACCACCCATGCTAAAACCAACTAAATCAAATGGTTGTTCTGCTTCAAAGGTAGTAGCTATATAATTAGCTACCTGCTGCGCTAATTTATCCAGAACCTCAGCACCATTATTAGGGACTAAATCCACCGTATGCACAGACAAACCTTGTTCTCTGAGATAAGATGCCATTTTATTGAAAACTGCCCCAGTATCGTTAATCCCATGCACTAATAAAACGGGATTTTGCTGTTTTGTTGCCATAATCTTGATTATTTATCTCAGTATTGTAATCGAAAATATATAAAATATACCAAATTTGTGACTGCCGAAAAATTATTAAGATTTATTAAATAAGTTCTCATAATCTTATAGTTATAATAAAATTTAATAATTAATTTGCGTTATTTACCGGATACCGTTGTTAACATAAAAAACCTAAAAATAATTACTAGTACAGTACAGCGTAAGTAAGATAACCATTAAAAGTCCCTAAAAAGCTTATACAATCTGCTTTTTAATTTTTAATTGTTAATTTTTAATTCCGCCCTGCGGTGCTAGTAGTAACCGTAGGCTTTTAATTAGCAAGCAGTAGGTCTAATAATTGACCGCAGATAACGCAATCAAATGTAATATTACACCGTGATTTTTAATAATTTCGGTCACGTTCTAGACTATTCAAACCAGGAGCATTTTTTATGGGCTTTATCAAAAATATCATTGCGGGTATCGTGGGTTTTATTACCGGACTTTTTGGTAAAAAAGGTAATAACTACTACTTAGAGCTAAAAGAAGAAGCTGAAGAAGCTAATGTTACTCAAGCACCAGCAACAGTAGCACCAAAAGCTGAACCAAAAGTTACACCAGCAGCAGTAAAAGTTATTAAGCCTGAACCCGTGAAAATATCAGTCCCCACGGAAACCAATTTTGCCACCAAATATCTCATTCCTCTGAATAGTCCTCGTCGTCGTCCAGGGGTAAATATGAATGTCTTTTTAGATATGGCCCGTCAAGTTAAAACTCCTGGATAAGTATCAAAACGATTATAAATCGTGGCTATACAGATAAAACTTATTTTACATTAGTCCACGCAGGTGGACTTTGTTTGTGTAGTAGCGATTTATGGGGACGTAGAAACCCATAGATACCCAACTTCTCTAAGAAGTCGGGTATCTGGCTGAATCTGTCTGAATCAATAACAATACCTGTTTCCACTATCAGGAGTGGGATTTTCCTTAGCGGTTCGCATTGCGCCTAATATAGTGGAAACAATAACGCAACGCTTGGCTTTTCCACCAGATTCACTAGATAGAGTGATTCGGCCAAATGGGGGTTTCACAGTCCCAATATGATCAAATGGGACTCGTCTCACGCCATTAGACAATTGTAATGTTGATTCCACCACATCTAACTGCACACTAGGATCTAAGTCATTCCATTTAGCATTAGATGGGTCAATTGTAGCCGGATGAACTGCCCATTGAACATTATTATTTTGTTCTCGGAAACTAGCGTGGTAAGTCAACTTTTCTTTTTTGGCTTGGCTTTGGGCTTCACGCATGGCTCGATAAACTTGATCTTGGGCAATATTTAAGTGCTGAGTCTTGATCAAAGCGAACCAGCTTGGTGCAGCTATTGCTGATAGTATACCAATCATTAATAGTGCTGTAATCGTTTCTATCAGAGTAAAACCGCTATTAGAGCGATTATTTTGTAAATAATTCATCCCTGACTATTTGCAAGCAAAACATATATATATTGCTATGTGGGATGATTTTTTATATGCCGTTTTTTTCTGAATTTTTGATTTTTTTATAGCTATTGTGAAATTATTACTTTATGAACCAGTGTCAAAAGTCGGACAATTAACTTTTTAAGTTAATGATTAATAGCCACTTTTTGCTCCTTGAACAATCGCATTAGCCGTGGGAAAATAACTTTTATTCATGTTCGTATATTTTATTCTATTTGGATCAATTTCTCTGCGAGCTAGGGCATTACCCCGAATAAATACCTTTGCTGTTGTATTGGATTTATCTACACAAGCATAAAACCCGGTCATACCATTACTTGGCGTTATTGTGCTTGGCGTTATTGTTGACCATGTAATGGGTGGTGTTGTGGTATTAGCTGGACAGGTGGCCGCTGGTGGAGAATCTGTGGTTTGATCTACGTAGTCAATTAACACATCAGCCGTATTACCACTACTATAATCTCCAGATTTCTGCCAATTGATCATGGCATCTTCTACAGTGTTGGATTGAGCTATATTAAAGGGATTAAAACCTGGATCAGGACAGTTATCAGCATTAACATACTTTTTAGTATATCCTGAACAAGTTACACCTCCTGTAGGAACTTCCACACCGTCTTTAACTTCCCATCTGGCGATACGAGCAGATTGTGACCAATTTGTGTTAGTATCTTTAATTAAATAATAAGCAACTAATGAATGTACAAAAGCATCATCTTTTCCTGACGCAGTGGGAATCACCTGACTAACAAAATTCCGTTTCCAAAAAACTAATATAGGAGTTTTAGTATTGTCATTTGGGTAACGCAGTTGAGATTTTATTTTGTCAATACCAGCAGCATCATAAATATAAATAGCTTCTTGTAAATCACGAGAAATATGATCCAGTGCTATTTGGATTTCTTGCTCAGAATTTATCTTAATTTGCTCATTGCTATCTGTGTTTATCACACTAATCATAAACTCTAGTAATAGTGTGATAATTATAGATGACATCGCTAAAGCTACTAACAATTCAACGAGAGTAAACCCAGCAGATTTATCAAGATATTTTGAGGCTTTGAATTGATTTTTGAATATAAATTGAAGTATCTTGATCATCATTGTATTGTCCTTTTTTAAATGCACCAAAGGCAGATTTTCAGATGTTTCTGATTTAGAGGGTGTTTGAAAAGTTATGGTTGATGTATCAAATATTTTTTACCCCACCCTTTTATTGTTTCCCCCCTTTACAAGGGGGGACTAAGGGGGGTAGCAATGTGATGAAAATTACGGAATACCACTTTTCAAACATCCTCTTAGATTAAATTATTGCACGGTGGGTATTTTACCCGCTTTTTATGTGAAAATTAATGATGAATTTGATTGGATTAACATCAGGGATAAACCAATTTATTGACAAGGTTGATTATTGAACGCAACCCAAGCGGGAACATAAACTGCCAAAAGTGGTACTACCGCTAATCTCAACTGTTGTTATCAAGATTGGCGCTTGTTTATTAACTAAAATACCACCTGTCCTAGACCCTAGAATAGTTTGATTAAAATTCAAATCTTCTCTATATACTCTAATCGCTAGACGATAGCCATCACTTGTTTTCGTACCTGCGGGCTTTATTTGAGCCGCTTGAATGTAAAATTCATCAAATGGGGCATCTTGTGGTTGACAAGTTGAAATTGGATTAATTAGATTGCAGTTAGCAATGATGCTGCTATCTTTCTTAAAGAAATACAAATCTGTATCTGTTTGTTGAGGAACCGGCATTGCTGTTTCTAGATTTATAGGAGTATTTGGAGTTTCTGTAATTACTTCAGTGGGCGCTGAAATTGAATTATTGCTGACACCATTAATAAATGTCTTAGCAGCTTGAACGGCTTTTTCCATACCTTTCGACTGCACCCGGACAGCCGTGGACATGACCAGGACGGGTGATATAGTAACCAATAGAATAGCAATGAAAACTACCCCTACTAGTACCTCAATAATTGTAAAACCAGAGTCATTGTAAGATAAATTTTTGGGCTGTGGTTTGGTTTTGATCATTGTTTCTCACCTCCTTATAAGTTTTATGATTGACAGCTATCAGGTCGTTGTTTTTGATCTCTTATGGCAAAGTTATTAGGATTAGAAGTCTCCTTAGCACATAACAAAGTTTGTACCCATGTATCATCTCTGCTAACTTCCCGTAAATATTCATCCGGTGGTTCAGGTGGTGTGACTGCGAGTTTACTGGCAAATAAGTCGGGTGACTGAAATAACAACCCTACATCGTAACTCCACTGTCTTGTCGGGGGATTATTAAGTGTCTGAGGTGGATTTGTCCCTGTAGCATAGGCACTCTTTTTTACCTGCATAAAAGCCCCATTTAGCTTAATTTTCCTACCACTCCAATTTTCTATAACGCGAACCAAGTTATTTAGACCACCATTATCTACTGTAGGTTTAGCAGGATTGTCACCAGCAGCAATAATCAGATTAAAAGTAGTATCATTCTTAGCTGTTTGTTGGCTACCTATTGTATAACCCAATTCCTTGAAGTCGAAGTCTCCAGAAAGCAAAGTAACAGCATCAGCTAAAATATTCGCAGGTCGCCATTCGTCACCTGTGGTACAATTAGGAAATCTGGAGTCACGAGAACGACAAGCAAAGTTATTATTAAAAGTGGTGCGAGTGTAGAAGTTATTCCAATCATCTGCAAGTGTTTGTGTAAATTCCTCTTGAGTGTGTAGATTAAAATCACCTTTAATATACGCTGGTAAGTTGGTAGCTAAAGTTAACCCCTTTTCCTCTTCCTTGTAGGTATTTGTTCGCCACAGTTTCCCGCCCTTAATGAGTATAATTGCACTGGGACGGCGTGTGGTGTCGTCTGAATAATCTACAGGACTTTCAAGTTTTCCAGCGTCGGTATTACCCGCACTGATATCTGGTAAAGCATCATCACGAGTCGCGTAAATAATACCGCTATTGGGTAATAAATATTCTGAACCACCAATGGTTTTTGTGCGTAGTAGATTCAAGTCTAAAACTGTAGCGCGAACTTTTTGATTTTCTCTCTGGTCAGAAAAGAAGGTTTCAAAAATTGCACCATGGGGAATAACGGAATTATTAGGATTAATACTACCATCTAGAATTTGTAGAGCGCAAATCTGAGCATCAATGGCAGACTGCTCTGATATAGTTCTATTTGTTGGTGCTAGTTTTTTTGCTAATGCTCTAGCTAGTAATCCATCATCTATCAAACGTCCATTATTATACCTTAACTCAGATAGATATGTCAAGACTGAAGAATAATAACTTTCCGTCCTAGTAGGTGCAGGATAAACTATACCCCTATTAGATTTACCATCTTCGTCTTTTTCAAGATTAGAAGCATCTGGTAAGCTGTTCATGTTTTTGTAGCTCCTATTATCAGTAGGATCGTAATAACTACTCACACAAGCTATAGGTTTGGGCGTTTGGGCATTGTAGTCAGTAGACTTGTAGTGATAAACTGCTGTAGCCCGCATTTTTAGATAAGGTGTTGTTGTATCCGTAGAACTTATTGTTCCTGCATTATCAGGCAATATTGTTTTTACGTTACTGTTAATACTACTAGGAGTATCATTTCTACTCAAATAAACACCTGCCCCCGTAACAACTCGTAAACCACCCACCGGATCTGTGGTGCTTGTTGGTACTTTGGCTGCTGCTAATTCCCAGTCTCCATCTCTTTCTGTAGAACCAATATCTGCTAAATTCCGTACTAAAGAGGGTCGTATCCGAGTTTGAGTAGTATCACTTGGTAAATCCCATGTAATGCCAGTAATATCTTGGGTATCCTCAGTGTATGAACCAATAAACTGATATGAACCAATAAACTGATTTTTACTTGTATCCCACCTCAGTTCGGGTAAATTGTTACTAACTAGAACTCTATCACCCAATAGTTTTTCTTTTCCGCTATTTTTCTTCAATTCTTTTGGGTCGCTGGCGTTGGGTTCTAAGGATGTTCCGCTAATGTTGAGTGATAGATTAGTATAACTACCACCTGTTTTACCGTCTGTTGGGTCCGTAGGATAAACCCAGCTATCAATGGGACGCAGGGTATTAGCAGATCCTTGTAATAATGGGTTAGGATATATTTCTGTAGCACCAAAAGCAACTTCTGTATAAGGTACACGACGAGTCCGTCTTTTAAAGTAAATTTCTAATTGTTGACGACGGTATTTAAGGCGCTCTGTACTGTCAAATGTTATTCCTAATGCTGTTTGTTTGAGTGCAAGACCGTTTGTAACTTCTGTTGGATCATTAGCACCTGTAGAATCAGCAGCAATTCGAGCATCAATTAATTTATTAATCCGCCTTATATAAGCTAGGTTATTATAGGCTGTATCTCTGGGACTATTTGTCACTGATTTTGTTAAAGAACCAGTAGTAACATTGGAGGTTTTACCTTGGTATAAATCAACAGTTGCTCCACCCGTATCACGTGCATCAGTAAACTTACCCAGAGCTAAATTACCACCAACAATAATTTTGGCATTTTTAGGTTTATAGAAACAGGACGCTTTACTACTAACTTGATATAATCTAAGATTACTAATATTACTAACACTTCCAGCAGCCAGTAAATTACTATTTGTAAAAACCCCACCATTCAAATTTGTAGAAGAATTTAATTCTAGATCATCGTCATAAACAACAGCATTGTTATTTGTTGGTGTTTGTACCCTGTCTTGTTGATACTCTACAGCCCCGGCTAGACTATTAGGGATATCACGATTATATACTTCATAGTTAGTATTGGGAGGATCAGTAATTCTGGCTACAGCGGTATAAACAAAAAAGGCTTTCTTGATTTCATTATCTTGTCTCACCCAACCAGTATTACCTACTAAACTGGTGTTGGTACTTCCACAATTAGCATTTAATGTCCCTTTGACTATTGGTACATTTCTGGCTTCTAAAGCATTTCTGGCTCTGCTATACTGACCATTTACCACGGGTGGAGTTTTAAAATAAATACCATAGAGGGTATAGCTATCAAATTCCCCGTTGCTGTCAGTATCAACAGGAAACCTCCAAGCTGTTTGTAGTGATGGTTGTCCTTGTAAAGATAGTGTTAGTTTAGTTTCATCACTAAATGTATATTTATCTATATTATTAACAAGAGCATTATATAGATCATCGTCTGTTGGTGTAGTTTTCGACAGAGTTTTATCCTGCAATAATTTACTAATTTTTGCTTTACTTCTATCAATTGCTGGAGTAGCAGCAGTGATAACAGACTCATTGACACGGACATTATTAGCATTTTTCAGGCGGTCAAAGGAGCGGAACATGATAGCAGTGGTTAATAAAACTACTACTACCGATACCATTACCACTGTTGGCAATACGAAACCTGCATTTGCGGACTGCTGTTGTTTTTGACTACTAAAAACAGTTCGCAATAACCAAATGAGTTGTTTTTTTATATTTGCTAAAAACCGCCGGATAAATCTTGTGGAGTTTTTTGTGATTATTTGCAATGGGTGACGTTTTTGAGACATGACTGCTTCCCTGATAAATAATTGAGCGGGTAGGGGTTTAGCAATGCTCATAGGTGTCAACTTAAGCTACAAATGGCTTATTTGTTTGGCTTCCACACCCGCCCAGAAATGAATTTCACAGGCTAATAGCCAAAGTAAACTAAAGTTTACTAAACAATTTTCAGGTTTTTTAGTCATCAAAAGACAACTTCCGCTATTAGACTGGGAATGAATTCCCAATCGGGCTATGGGTTTTACGTTAAGTTGACACCCATGAGCTTTTGCTTTACCCCTACAAATCTAGGTTTTTCGTGATTTTACAAAAGTCCATGTCCCAACCGTTTTGAGTATATATTGGTGGGAGCAACTACTGGAGTTTTATGGGAATAGTTGCCTATTTCTATTCATCGTATTTCTTTTATAGCATTGTTGATACCCAAGTTCTAAACTGGAAAATACTGAATTTTTCAACTGCAAATACTATATTTCTCCTGAATACTGATAATATACCCACTTGCTTAGACAATTGCACCAACAATTATATAAATTTTTGATAAAGCAACAGCAACCCAAGGCTCATGTTGGGTTATGGCTTCACCCCCCGTCAGGGATACGTACCTCAACCCAATCTACAAATCAAGACTTTTTTCGATTTGAACAAGGTATTGATCAAGCAAAATTGGCGGTTAGAAACCGCATCTACACAAGCAAAGTCCATCTGCGTGGACTAATGCAAAATTAAACTTTTTGTAATTGCGCTACTCTGGGGTCTACTATTTTTTGTCCTAAACTCAGGAATTTAATCGCTACAGAAACCTTATTTCCTTCTCCGAAAATGTGAGTAATTTCCCCAAGCCCAAAGGACTTATGCAATACTCTGTCACCTACTTGCCAAATCCCAGAAGTGCTTTGTTTACTAGGAGTTGCAGAGGTAGTTTTAGTAGAACTACGTGTAACTTTATTTTGGGTAGTTAATAATTCTGCTGGTATTTCATCGAGAAATTGCGATCGCATTGCCGGTTCTCTAGACCCATATAAACGCCGTTCTCTGGCATAGGATAAGAATAAACGTTCTTGAGCGCGAGTAATACCAACATAACACAAACGCCGTTCCTCTTCTAACAATGAAGGATCTTGTAAGGAACGATAACCCGGAAAAAGCCCCTGTTCTAAACCCACCAAAAAGACAACCGGAAACTCCAACCCTTTAGAAGCGTGTAAGGTCATTAGCGAAACTGCTGTTTGTCCCTCTTTTAAATTATCTAAATCAGAACTCAGCGCAGCACTTTGTAAAAATGCTTGTAAGGAAATATCTTCACCCTCATTTTCTTCTTGAAATTGCAACATAGCATTATGCAATTCATTGACGTTACTGATTCTATTATCAGCTTCATCTGTCCCTTGATCTTGTAATTCCTTAATATAACCAGAATCTTCTAAAATGCCTTGTAAGATTTCCGAACCGGGAACTACTTTGATTTGTTCTTGACGATTGTAAATCATGGCTGCAAAATTATTTACAGCTTTCGCCGAACGTCCTGCTAAAGTATTTACAGATGTTTCATCACTTAATATTTCCCATAAAGTTGTTCCTAATTGCTGGGAAGCATTCACCAAAGCATCCACAGTAGCCTTACCAATGCCCCTGCGCGGTGTGTTAATCACCCGTAATAAACTTACAGTATCAGCAGGGTTATTAATTGCCCTTAAATATGCCACAGCATCTTTAATTTCTTTACGATCATAAAATTTCATTCCTCCCACAACCGTATAAGGAATTTGATATTTTACTAATAATTCTTCAAAAGGTCGAGATTGGGCATTAGTTCGATATAAAATTGCAAAGTTACCCCAATTTAATTCCGGGTGTTGATTTTCTAAATTTCTAATTTGGTTAATCACAAAAGCCGCTTCTGCCATTTCTTCATCAGCTTTATGACAATAAATTGCTTCCCCTGGTTCTCTTGTGGCTTTGAGAATTTTATCAATGCGTTGAGTGTTATTTTCAATTAATTCATTAGCAGCTTGGAGAATATTTTCACAAGAACGATAATTCTCTTCTAATTTCACCATAGAACGAGTATCATCATCTGCCAAACCATCGCCAAAATTTTCCTGAAATTCTAGCAAAATGGTAAAATCTGCCATTCTAAAACTGTAAATTGACTGGTCAGCATCACCAACCACAAACACAGACCGATTTTGCCATTTCCATTCACTTTTACGGCTTTCTCCATTTGTGACCAAAAGCTGAATTAAATCATATTGAGTCCTGTTGGTATCTTGATATTCATCAACTAGAATATGACAGAATTTCCGATACCAATAACTTAGAACTTTTTCATTTTGTTGAAATAATCTCGTCGGAATTAAAATTAAATCATCAAAATCTAAAGCGTTATTTTGGGAAAGTTTATCTTGATAGCGATTATAGACATCAGCTATGACTCTACCGCGATAGTTGGGCTGTTCGCTTTCAAATTGTTGGGGAGAAAATCCTTGATTTTTAGCATTACTAATGGCGTAGCGTACAGACTTGGGTTCAAATTTCTTACTATCTAAATTTAAATCTTTAGTAACTATTTCTTTAATTACACTTTGCACATCGGATTCATCAAAGATAGAAAAGTTTTTATCCCATTTTCTGCCTTTTTCATCTTGATACTTTTCGATATCAAATCGCAGAATCCGTGAAAATAAACTGTGAAAAGTTCCACACCACATATCTTTAATTTTAGTGCGGTAAACCTCTGATTTTAGTAAGCTTTGTTGATATTCTGTCAGCAAATCAAACTTTTTACCATGTTGCGATATGGCTAATTGTTCAGCAAATATCCTTTGAATTCTATCCTTCATTTCCCTAGCGGCTTTGTTGGTAAATGTCACCGCGAGGATATTTTCAGGATTAACACCATGTTTGAGAATCAAATTAGCAATGCGGTAAGTAAGCGCACGGGTTTTCCCTGAACCAGCGCCAGCCACCACCAACAATGGTCCGCAGTGGTGTTCTACGGCTTGACGTTGACTAGGGTTAAGGTGACTCAGGAAATCAATATTTGTGGTCATAAACTATAAAAATGATGAAAAGGACAATTTGTTATCGGGTTAATCGGTAAGGGTAAAACTCAGTACAAAGAATAAAACGAAAGCAGCATAATGGGGCAAAAACAATAAAAACTTACTTAAATTGCTAAAGTTTGAGAAAATTTGATATAATGTTAAGCTATTTAGTTTTATTCTTGCTTCCTAACTAGCAACTTAATGTTACTAGACTTTGTGTAAAGTTTTGTCATACTGTGAAGAACTGTAGATGTAAGATAAACCATAATCCCTAATCTCTCACCCTGATTAATGAGAGAAAGTACCGATTAACAGCCTTTTGGTTGTAAATATCTAGGTAAGAAACTCAAATTTCAAAATCATGGAAACGAAAATGCAAGAACCAGAATTTAAAGAAACCCAGTCTAAAGAAACAACCATACCCGAAATTAACACCCAAACCGGGAGTTTGACCAAACTTCAGCCTCCTATGCAGCCTCAAGACGAGTGGCTGAAATACGGACAACAGATTTCCGGTTTTCTGGGGACATTACCAGACTATGTAGGTAAATTCTTTGGTCAATATCAGCAACCTATTGTCAGTATTGGTTTAGTAGTGACAGCAGTAGTCACAGTTAAGGTACTATTGGCTGTATTAGATGCTCTTAATGATGTTCCTTTAGTAGCACCTACCTTTGAATTAATTGGTATTGGTTATTCTGTGTGGTTTGTCTATCGCTATTTACTCAAAGCCTCCAGCAGACAAGAGTTATCTGGGGAAATTACCACCCTCAAATCCCAAGTTGTCGGTAAGCACACTTCTAAATCTTAACTCACAACTTTAGACAAATTTAGATCCCCGACTTCTTAAAGAAGTCGGGGATCTTTTTTCTTTTTTACAAAGCCAAGAGTTCGTTGTTTTTTTGTGAATTTAGAATATTTCACATACGTAAGTCCAAATATGTGTTACAAAAAGATTATTTATAACTTAAAGATCACGGTTGTGTTTACAAATAACACATCTTACCAGCGGTATTTATTCGAGAAATAGGATAATTTTTGATTTCGATGTCATCAGAGTGCATTTCAACGCACTTTTCCGGGCAGGTGTGAAAGCTTAGTTACCAAGTGAAAAGGAAAAAAATATGTTTAGCAACTCTTTTCTCCGTCAAACCGCGACAACTATTGTTTTTATTGATGCCTCCGTTTCCGACTATCAGACCCTACAAACAGGAGTTGTAGAGGGTGTAAAATCAGTTATTATTTCCCCAAATCAAGACGGGATTGAGCAAATTAGCCAAATTTTACAACAACATCCCCACATCACCACCATTCACATCCTTTCCCACGGTGCGCCGGGATGCTTGTATTTAGGAAATAGTCAATTAAACTTAACCAATATTCACAATTACACCCAACAGTTACAACACTGGCAACGTCAGAATATTTTACTATATGGCTGTAACGTTGCTGCCGGGGACGCTGGGGAAGAGTTTATTCACAAATTACATCAAATTACCAACGCCACCATTAGCGCCTCCACAACAAAAACCGGCAATGCAGCATTAGGGGGAAATTGGGAATTAGAGGTGAATATTCCCGTTACAGAGACATTCCATGGAACATCTCTACATTTGTCAGATATTGTTGCAGACACCCTCCACAGCTACCAGGGAGTATTTGCACCCACCCTCAAGGGCAATTATGATACTTCTGGCGTTGCTTTTGGTGTGCAAGTGGTGGGTAACTACGCTTATGTTGCTGATTATTATTCAGGACTACAAATCATAGATATTAGCAACCCCACTACCCCCACCCTCAAGGGCAATTATGATACTTCTGGCGTTGCTACAGGTGTGCAAGTGGTGGGCAACTACGCTTATGTTGCTGATCAGTTGTCAGGACTACAAATCATAGATATTAGCAACCCCACTACCCCCATCCTCAAGGGCAATTATGATACATCTGGCGCGGCTCTGGGTGTGCAAGTGGTGGGTAACTACGCCTATGTTGCTGATGTTTATTCAGGACTACAAATCATAGATATTAGCAACCCCACTACCCCCACCCTCAAGGGCAATTATGATACTTCTGGCTGGGCTCGGGGTGTGCAAGTGGTGGGTAACTATGCTTATGTGGCTGATACTCATTCAGGACTACAAATAATAGACATCAGCAACCCCACAAACCCCACCCTCAAGGGCAATTATTATACTTCTGGCAATGCTTTAGGTGTGCAAGTGGTGGGTAACTATGCTTATGTGGCTGATGAGTCTTCAGGACTACAAATCATAGATATTAGCAACCCCACTACTCATAGATATTAGCAACCCCACTACCCCCACCCTCAAGGGCAATTATGATACTTCTAGCTATGCTTATGGTGTGCAAGTGGTGGGTAACTACGCTTATGTTGCTGATGCTGGTTCAGGACTACAAATCATAGACGTGAGTGAGTTTAGTAACAAAACACCCACCAACCTCACACTATCCACCAGTACAATTGCCGAAAACCAAGTTATTGGTACAGTGGTTGGTAATCTCACCACCACAGACCCAGATACAGGAAACACCTTTACTTATAGCTTAGTTACCGGAGACGGTGCAACAGATAATAGTTTATTTACCACTACTGGAAACCAACTTAAAACCAACGCTGTCTTTGACTTTGAAACCAAAAACAGTTATAGCATTAGAGTTAAAACCACAGACCAAGGTGGGTTATCCTTTGAGAAACAATTAAACATCAGTGTAACTGATCTTAACGATAACGAAAGCTTTACCACCACAGCCCAACAAGATATCATAGATGCTGAATATGGAGATGGCACAGATACCTTAATTATCAGCGGAGGGACAGTTAATGATATTATCTCCATAGATACCAGTAACACCACCAATCAATTAGATATTCCTGGGACAACAGTATTCGGATTTGAACGCTTTGATTTAAGTGGCTTTACAGGTACAGTCAGCTTTGATGGTACTACTGGTAATGATTGGGTTAAGGGTGGTACAGGAAACGATGATTTAACCGGTGGAGATGGTAATGACTACTTGAACGGGGGAACAGGTACAGACTTTTTAATCGGTGGTAAAGGAAATGATACCTTTGTCGTAGACAATATTGGCGATATCATTGCTGAAGGTTTAAATAGTGGAATAGATACCGTTGAATCTTCTATTACTTGGACATTAAAAACCAACTTAGAAAACCTCACCTTAACCGGAACAACCGCTATTAACGGTACAGGTAATAACCTGAATAATATCATTACAGGTAACACTGGTAATAACGTTCTTAATGGTGGTGCTGGTGCAGATACCCTCATTGGTGGCGCTGGTAATGATT
>NZ_LJOQ01000091.1:62647-70784 GCF_001672255.1 Anabaena sp. AL09 | reverse complement strand
AATTTAGCAATTTTTTACCAAAGCCAAGGAAGATACAGTGAAGCAGAACCTCTCTTCCTTGATGCTTTAGAAATGAGAATGCGGCTATTTACAGGCGACCATCCTGATGTTGCTACTGGCTTAAACAATTTAGCAAGTCTTTATAAAAGCCAAGGAAAATACAGTGAAGCTGAACCTCTCTACCTTGAAGCTTTAGCTATGTCTAAACGAATGCTAGGAACTAATCACCCTACTACAATAACCGTTCGGAACAACTTGCAACTTTTACAACAGCAACTCATACCTCCTCCCTTTTATATACGTTTGTTGAATAACCTATCAGTTGTGTTAACCTTACTATTGCATCGTGTACAGCTACTAATCAAACGTATTATTATCTTTTCCTGGCGTTTGTTCCGACGTTAACAACAGCTTACTCAACTTTAATAAAGTATCACTATGCAGTTTTATTGTATTGCATTACAAAGATAAGTTTTTATTTAACAGTTAAATTAGATTAACTTGCAATCTTGCTGCATTATATTACAGAATTGAAATTCTACTTTGCAGTTTTATTGTATTGTATTAAAATAATAACGTAAGTTGCTAGTTAGACACATTGTCAGAATCAGGATGTCCAGGATTAAAGGATGAACAGGATTAAAAGATGAATTTTATTATCAATTACCTATTACCAATTATCCATTGGTTACTGAGCGAAGTCGAAGTACCAGCCTTAACTAAATAACTAGCAACTTGAGTTAATAAAATTATTGCTGCTGTAACCAACCTTCCAAATCTGCTACAGTTACAAAATCCAACAGCACATCACATAAATCTTCAATCTGTACTAATGATAACCGCTGTACCTGCGACAACAACTCATCAGGAATATTACCCAAACGCCGTTTTAAAAAACGTAATGCGATTATTTTTTCTCCCTCTTCCTTGGCTTCCTGTATAGCTCTTGGCTCTTCTAAATCTAATCCCAACATAGTTATAATCTCCTTGCGACTAAATTTTTTAAACTTGTAAACAATAATCGTCGTAATTAAATCTATTATCGCTGCTTCCGACTGTTTCCGCGCCTCAGCTAACAAAAACCGTGCTGCTTCTATTGCTTCAGTATCTTCTTTAATCGTCAGCAACATTAAACCTAATCCCAACGGTTGCTGCTGTACATCCCCCAATTCATCTAAATATACCCGACTAACTTGATCACCTGCTAAGAGGATGTTTGAAAAGTGGTATTCCGTAATTTTCATCACATTGTCCAGTTCCCTCCCCTTTACAAGGGGAGGGTTAGGGTGGGGTAAAAAATATTTGATACATCAACCATAACTTTTCAAACACCCTCTAATAAAGACCGATGAATCTTTAAATTTGATGGTTCTAAACTCCGCGAACCAAAAATTATCACACCATACCAATCATCATAACGAATAGAATGGCGATGGAGAAACAGTGATAATTCCGAAAAGAAGCGAAAATATAAATTTTCATCTTTTTGAAATTGCACTTCTGCAAAAAACACCACTTGAGAAACCGCATTAGCTGGAGGTAGAAATACCCCATCAATTCGGAAAGCTGTTTCTTTGACTTCCACCGATTCAAACTGATAACTATCGGCTTCTGCTGGTGGTTCATCTACTAATTCAAACAACAAACTAGGAAATTGTTTGAACAATTTATAAAAAATCGAATCCCGTCGCATTATTAATGAAAATTCTACTGTATAACAATTATATAGCATTTCCTAGTCTAATGAAGTACAAAATTATCTGCGTTTATCTGCGTCCATCTGCGTTTGATTATTAACTCTTGTACCTCACTTGAATGGGAATTGCTATATTTGATTTGTAAACACTATGACTGGATAGATTAAAATGTTTAATTGTAATCAAAAACTTATGCTTCTACTCCTCCCCTTATGGAAAAGAATATTAATTTAATTTTCGTAAGTTGGGTTGAATGAAGTGAAACCCAATATTGGCAGTAGGATAGTAAGATTTGTTGGGTTTCCTTGCGTCAACCCAACCTACAATAAATGTTGTTTTACATAAAGGGAACGGTAGAGCCAATTTTTCTAGTAAAATTCAGCACAAATTACTCTCTATTTAGGAGAAAGTACCTGACGCTACATTTTTTTTCATAAGTTTTTGTTGTTAATCTAAAGTTAGTTAATCAAAAATCTACTTAAAAAAGGAACTTGTAAATGATTATCGTCATGAAAGTTGGTTCCCCACAGGAAGAAATAAATCGGATTACCACAGAATTATCTAGCTGGGGACTAACACCAGAAAAAATTATTGGTCAACATAAAGTAGTCATTGCTTTGGTTGGGGAAACTGCGGATTTAGACCCGCCCCGCATTCAAGAATTAAGTCAATGGATTGAGCAAGTATTACGAGTGGAAGTACCCTACAAACGAGCCAGTCGTCAATTCCGTCATGGAGAAGCTTCTGAAGTGGTGGTGAATAGTCCTCAAGGTGATGTGGTGTTTGGTGAACATCATCCTTTGGTAGTTGTCGCTGGACCCTGTTCTGTGGAAAATGAAGAAATGATTGTAGAAACAGCACTGCGGGTAAAGGCGGCAGGAGCTAAGTTTTTACGCGGTGGGGCATATAAACCTCGTACTTCACCTTATGCTTTTCAAGGTCATGGTGAAAGTGCTTTGGAATTGTTAGCTACAGCCCGAAAGGTCAGCGGACTGGGGATTATTACGGAAGTAATGGATACGGAAGACTTGGAGAAAATTGGCGAAGTTGCTGATGTGATTCAGGTGGGGGCGAGAAATATGCAGAATTTCTCCATGCTCAAGAAGGTAGGAGCGCAACCCAAACCAGTCCTGCTAAAACGGGGTATGGCGGCGACTATTGAAGATTGGTTAATGGCGGCTGAGTATATTTTAGCGGCGGGTAATCCCAATGTGATTTTGTGTGAACGGGGAATTAGAACTTTTGACCGTCAGTATACTCGCAATACCCTAGATTTATCCGTTGTGCCAGTTTTGCGAAAATTGACCCATTTACCGATTATGATTGATCCTAGTCATGGTGTGGGTTGGTCTGAGTTTGTTCCTGCTATGGCGAAGGCAGCGATCGCTGCGGGTACAGATTCGCTAATGATAGAAGTACATCCCAACCCAGCTAAAGCCTTATCAGATGGACCCCAATCTTTAACCCCAGACCTGTTTGATAAATTAATGTCAGAATTATCCGTGATTGGTCACCTCATGGGACGGTGGCCAAATTAACGCCCCCATTCGCTTTTTAATATCCAATCCAAGACAATTCAGGGCGCAGACCCTGCGCCCCTACAGTAGGATATCACTACTTTCTAGAACTGTTTCATCTAGGCTTTCTTTAACCCTACGGATTGGTAAATTAGCAATTAAAGCCGTTGTCCGTTGGCTGCTTTCTAGGGAAAACTCCAAACCATCTGTTTCTATTTCGACATAGCGACAAACGATTTCCAGGATTTCCTGACGCATTTTTTCTAAAGTTTGGGGGTCTAAGTCCGCACGGTCATGGGATATTACCACTTGCAGACGACGTTTAACATCATCGCGGCTGTTATCGGGACTACGAGCAAAAAATTTTTCTAAAATTTCAAGAATCATTGCGGGTATGTGTAAGGCAGAAACACTGGCAAGTAAATTAAACAATTTTTGACCACAACATCTTTCTCAACCGAGAGAAGATACTTTTACTAGATGAGTCAAGCTCCAGAAATTCGACAGTTTCCCCTTCCAATCTCCGAGCAATATTCTCAAAAGCGGTGGCAGCTAAAGAGGGAGTGTCTGATAATACTAGAGGTTCGCCCCGATTGGTAGAGACAATCACCCGCTCATCGTCGGGGATGACTCCAATTATGGGAATGGCGAGAAGTTCCTGAACGTCCTGTACAGACATCATATCATTTGCCTCTACCATTGCCGGTCTAATTCTATTAACTATTAAGTTAATCTTTTTGACACCTTGGGCTTCGAGTAATCCTACTACCCGGTCAGCATCACGGACAGCGGAAATTTCGGGAGTGGTGACAATCAGGGCTTCTTTGGCTGGTGCAGTCGCATTTTTAAACCCCATTTCAATTCCTGCGGGGCAGTCAATCATTACATATTCGTACTTTTGTGCTAGGGCATTTACCAGTAACTTCATTTGGTCAGGTGTGACGGATTCTTTATTGCGATGTTGGGTAGCTGGGAGGAGTACCAAATTAGGTTGTCGTTTATCTTTAACCAAAGCTTGTTCTAGACGACACTCCCTAGCCAAAACTTCCACCGCTGTATAAACAATCCGATTTTCTAGTCCCAGAAGTAAATCTAAATTTCTCAGTCCGAAATCTGCATCAATTAAGGCTACTTGTTTGCCTATTTTGGCTAAAGCCATTCCTAAATTAGCTGAAACTGTGGTTTTACCCACTCCCCCTTTACCGGAGGTAATGACAATAATGCGGGTCATGATAATGCTTTATGAGAGTTTAGGGAACAACAATAAAATATTTAAAGCTATTGATTGATTCTAACTTTAGTAACCTAACAGAAATTAATTACATATACAGCATATTGCAGGTAAATGAGGTACAAATTTTAATCATCAAGCCTTGCACCGAAAGGATTTTACTGCTGAATGTTGAAAGCTGCTGTAGATTCTTAACTAAGCAAGAATTTTAGATCAGATTTTGTGTAACTAATTGCGTCCGACTACTTAATTGACTGCGGGAAAAATCAGCGGCTTTAACAATGCGAATTCCTTCAGATGTAATATGTGCAACTTCAGGAAAGAAGCTGGTGAGGGTTTTTTCTGGTGATCTAGCGACAGCATCAGCAATTCGCAATTGGGTTGGTTCCATTTGCAAGGCCATGATCAGAGATTCCCGATTCCCACCGGCACCAGCATGGGCAACTCCCCGCAATCTTCCCCAAATGAGAATATCCCCATCGGCAATGACGATACCACTAGGATTGATATCTCCTAAGATAACTACCGTACCGGGATGACGAATTTCTACACCTGATCTCACTGTCATTTGCAGATAGAGGGCATCTGCTAGGGCGCTGGGAGTCGGTTGAATATCGGAAGTGAGGGATGTGTGGAGTTGGGTTTGTTCTACGGAATAACCCAGGGTACAAGCAGCGATCGCTGTTTGTCTCCGACTGGTAGCTACGGATTTTAGTTGAATTTGGTATGTATTTAAAGTTTCTGCCAAATCTTGCAATTGTCTATTATCTAACAATCTATCTTTTGCTACTAGATGCAGGGATGTATTTGGTTTCCGTAAGCGATCGCCTGCATTGAGACGCTGTTTCATTTGTTGCCAAATTTCCCACCAATTGAATTCTGATGGTGATACTTGAGATTCCGTGGGCAAAATCAATAATAGTCGCTCCCCTTCAGTTTTTAACTGAACTTGAATATTATGATCTACCTTTTGTCCTAGTAGTTCTAAATCAGCACTTGGTAAATCAGATAAAATCGAACCAGATTCCCCCCCATTAGGCATATTAGATTCTGGATTTTCAGCAGCAGAATTACCTTTTAAAAAGGCCATTACTGAATTTAACTCTGAATTAGGGATAACAGGATCAGATTCTACTTTATGATCAGCAAAATCTGGATTGATCTCGCCAGAGTTAGAATTATTTACCTCTTGATCAACTTGATGAAAAACTGATTCTGATTTAGAAAATTCAGCCTTTATTGTCTCAGATTTAGCAGAATTACCAGCATCTACATTATTTTCCACAGAATGAGAATTATTTACCTCTTGATCAACCTGATGAGAAATAGATTCTGAATTAGGAAATTCAGCCTTTATTTCCTCAGATTTAGCAGAATCAGAATTCATGCAGCACTAGCCAAAATACACTAATATTTTAAATTGATAATTGTCAATTATTAATTGTCAACTGTCAATTGTTCACATATCAATCTTTGATAAACCGTTCCCAAAGCATCAGCATTGCCGACATTACCGGGAAACAATACAACTGGCAAATTAGGAAACAGGGGATGATTAGATGGTGTAATTACCATTGAACAACCTGCTAAAATTTGACCAAGTAATCGGGCTGAAGTTAAAGCCAGTCCCGTACTGAGAACATCATTAGAAGTAATACCCCCCTTACTGATGAGAAATCCTAGATCAGATGGTAAACCCTGGACAACATCCATAAGTAAAGCGGAAACTGTACTGCCAAAATCTAACCTAGTTTTGACATCTTTAAAAGCCAATTCCTGCCGACTAGTATAAATTACTGGTGTTTTACCAGCATTATGTACTACTTTGACATTTTCGAGAATCTCGGTTAGCAGTTTAGCAGATTCATCTACCCCATTTTCAAGTAATCTACCCACATTAACTTCTATGCCTACCGTTCCCTCAACTTGTAATAATGATTCTAACTGTTGAGTTGTCTTTTTAACGTGAGAACCCACAATAATTGCACCAGGTTTACCACCGCGCACATATTTTGCCATACTTTCAGCAGCAATGGGTTGGGGTGGTAAGGCAGCCAAAGCTGTTAAAATGCTCGCAGCAGAACGGAATAAAAAGCGTTTTCCCCGACTTGCGGCTGTTAATACATCTACCGCAAAGATATTAAGATCATGTTGATGTTCTCCGTCTACGACACCACAGTGATTATTCTCAAGTTGTAACAAACTTTCTAAACTACCAGCACGGATATCTGCGAGTAAAAATCTAGTAACAGTATCTTCTTTAATCCGTCCCTTGGTTTTTTCTTCCACATATTTAGGCAGATAGCTGTAATTATATCCAAAGACAGAATCACGAGCAAATTCTGTTTCATGTACGGGAGTGGGAACACCATCAATAATTAGATAGTGAATACTATCGCGGGTAATTCTTCCCCCTTCAAAAAATGCCGGCACAAGAAAATGAGCATCAAATGGACCGAGTTCTTCAGCAATAACATCAGTTTCTATAGGATAATGTCCGCGTAAGGTGGAGTCAGAACGACTAACTACGAGAAAATCCTCTATTTTTTCGGCTGCTAAGGCAAGTTTAAGGTTATGACAAACTTCTCTAGTTACAAATGCGGCTGCTTCTGGAGTCAGAGAACGAGTATTAGTTAAAATAAAGAAAATGGGAGCATCATCTTTTAATCCTAAACGTAAAGTTTCTACATCCCAACGCATTAATAATAAACAACTATGGACGGTTTGTGAACCAGTGGGATCATCATCAAGGACAATTATTTTAGGTTGGTTATTCATTTTAGGAAATTTAAACTAGACTTTCTGTAATTTTCACAAGTTCTGCTTGCACATCTAAGGCAATCTGTAATGATTGATTGAGAAGTTGAGCATATTCACTAGCTTGACTACTAACTGGTAAGGTTTGCAGATTAGCTAAATTATTTACCACTAAATCTTGGTTATTAGCAAGCAATTTTTTATTATCGCGCAAAATCCGTTCACTTTTTAAGGCGCGAACTAAATCTTCTCTAATCAGTTGTAGTGCAGATATTACCTGTTCTCTGTCGCTAATGCTACTTTGGGAGTTACCAGAATTAGTCATTTGATCATGAATATCTATAGCTTGAACGACTTGATGATATTTTTCAACTTCGTCTAGTGGTCTGTCAAGATAAAAATGATGGGCTGTAGTGTGAGCGTCTCGCTCACGCGGGCATCTTGCCCGCACTACCAAAAACCCGTCAAAATAAATTTGACAGACTACTAGTAGGATTGTCAGTGCGTGGGGACAGATTTTTTCCGCCAGAGCGATGTCTAGGACGGGCTATGCCAACGCCCCAAAACCAGCCAAATAATCAGGAGCAGTTTTAACCCCCAAAATAATTTTTGTAACAATTGCCACAGTTTCTTAAATTTGCCCTGAAAATGAATTAATTAAGTTGACACTCCCCGGTCTAAAGACGCGGGGATTCTACATTCATCGTCACAATTTGCTCTAACAGGTTTTCACCAACTGGAGTAGAGATTCCAACTCCTGTAGCGTTACTTTGGGGATGCCCTCCCCTAGCTTTTGCAAGATTTAAAATATTAATTGCGGCGTTTGTATCTCTGTGTAACTCGCATCCACAACTACAATTATGGGTACGAGTTGATAGAGATTTTTTGACAATTACGCCACAGCTAGAACACTTTTGAGAAGTGTAATGAGGTGC
>NZ_LJOQ01000091.1:35243-62559 GCF_001672255.1 Anabaena sp. AL09 | reverse complement strand
CTAGCTTTTTTCCTACCGCTAGAACCTTTGACTTTTTTGTAAATCCGTTTTTGAGAATGTTTGATAGATTTTTCAGCTTTCCTCAAAAACTTAGGGTTAGGTTCGTGATGCCCGTTAGAGTCAGTGTAAAATGACTCAATACCAACATCTAAACCTATGTCTACACCCGTTTTCGGTTGAATATCTACAACGTCAATGCCGATACAAAACTGAGCATAATATCCATCTGCACGACGGATTAAGCGCACTCTTTTAATGTCTTTAAGCTCGTAGGATTGAATATCCCATTTACCTAATAATTTGAGTTCACCAATTCCTTTCTTGTCGGTAAAAGTAATACGTCGCTTGGTTTTATGTAGCTTCCAGCCTGATGTTTTATATTCAACGGAACGGCAATCTTTCTGAAATTGTGGGAATCCCTCTTTGCCATGTTTGCCTGATTTACAGTTGTCGTAAAACCTTGATATAGCAGACCAAGCCCTCTCTGCGGCTGATTGTACAGCCATTGAGTTTAACTCAGCAGTAAAGGGAAATTCTATCCGTTGTTCAGTAGAGTATTTATTAAGAGCAAACTTATCAATTTTTAGCTCACGGGGTGCATCCATCCAATACCTAATTGCTTTATTCCGAACGAATTGGGTAGTCCGAATTGCATCGTCTATCGCATTATATTGGTGCTGTTTACCCTTAACTTTATACTCTAGGACTATCATTGTTTTATTTGTTTACGACCTATTAATATAGTAACATAGATAGGAAGCAAATAGGAGACAAAATGAAGACTGAATATATAAGAATTAGAACGACACCGCGCAGATCCCATAAACTAAAGTTATTAGCCGAACAAAAAGAATATTCTGTAACGAGAGTGATAGAAGATTGGATAGACAGTCTGCCAGATCCCGTGTCAATGCAGGATAAATCCTGCAACTAGCCTTCATCCCTTGGCTAAAGCACAGATGTAGCTTCCTAAGTCAGCTACATCTTCAAGGGTTTTCGGCATTTCCCTTATAAATAATTAATAAAACTTTAACTATCTATTGATGTAAATCACAGCTACTAAGCCAAGAAAGTGCTATGGTGAAGAAGATAATTGGGCATTTACAAATGACACTCATCTAAGTGTTAAATACTCGTGTTGTTCTGTAAAAAAAAACTGATCAACTCGAACCGTATTTGTTAACCGACAAATAAAATATCTCACTCATCATTAACAAAAAACCAAAAGATAGATGAAGTATCAAGGTTATTAGGATAAAAAAAACTAGAAAACATCAGAAAATTCTGATTGATAAACTGTCAAAAACACAACTATTTCAACTAATATACATGAACCAATCTGTGAAACGTTACTCACCGCTCCAAGCTGCCCTGATTGGTGGAGCGATCGCCACAACTGCTACTATATCTGTATTTGGTCAAGCTTTGACACGCTCAGTTCATGCGGCTTTACAAGACAGTCCGAAAGCCTTAGTTGACCAAGTTTGGCAGTTGGTGAATCGTGAATATGTTGATGAAAAATTTAACCAACAAGATTGGCAAGCAATCAGACAAAGCCTATTAAGTAAAGACTATACTTCTAAAGACGAGGCTTATGTAGCAATCCGCGAAGCTTTACAGAAACTAGGTGATCCCTACACCCGGTTTATGAACCCCAAACAATATGAATCCTTGACTAGTCAAACATCTGGGGAAGTATCCGGGATTGGGATTCGGATGCAACTAAACGAAAAAACCAAACGCCTCACGGTTATTGAAGCGATAGAAAATTCTCCAGCCCTGACAGCCGGACTCAAATCAGGTGATGAGATTATCGCAATTGATGGTAAATCTACCCTGAAAATGAGCGTGGAAGATGCCTCAAAGTTGATTCGTGGGCAGATAGGTACTTCTGTTAGTTTGGATGTAGAAAGACCAAATAACAAATTTAAAGTTAAATTAACCAGGGCGACAATAGAAGTTCCCACAGTCCGATATACCCTCAAACAAGAAGCTGGTCGGAAAGTTGGGTATATTAGATTACAAGAGTTTAGCTCTCATGCCGCTGATCAAATGCGTGTAGCCATTCGCAAGTTGAACGACCAAAAAGTTGATTCCTACGTTTTAGATTTGCGAGGTAATCCCGGTGGTTTGTTAAATGCGAGTATAGAAATTGCCAGGATGTGGTTAGATGACGGTCATATCGTCAAAACCGTAGACCGCAAAGGATCGAGCGCTCAAACACAAGCTAATCGGACAGCCATTACCAAACTACCTTTAGCAATTTTAGTTGATGGTAATTCCGCCAGTGCTAGTGAAATCCTCACCGGCGCACTCAAGGATAATAAACGGGCTGTAGTTGTTGGTAGTCAAACCTTTGGGAAGGCTTTGGTACAGTCAGTCCATGAACTAGGAGACGGTTCAGGTTTAGCAGTGACTATTGCCCATTACTATACACCCAATGGTACAGATATCAATCATAAAGGGATTGCCCCCGATATCAAGCTAGACTTGACCCAAACTCAAGAACGCCAATTAGCTTCTAATCCGAATTTAATTGGTACAAATAGCGATCCCCAATATACCCGTGCCATTGCTGTTCTTTCTAATGGCAAATTAGCACAATCAGTGACAAATCAAAATCCTCAGTCTATTAGTGTCAATGCTAAAGACTTGAAGTTTTAGCATTTTGTGTAGGTTGGGTGAAGCGATAGCGCAACCCAACGCTCATGTTGGGTTATGGCTAACGCCTCCCGTCAGAGATACGTACCATTGCTGGCGAAAGTAAACGTTCCACAACCCAACCTACGAATCAAGAGTTAATACAGAAATTTCCTATCTTCTTCTACTACCAAAACCGGAAGAACGGCGACTTGAAGAACGGCCACCACTACCAAAACTACTACCAGAATTGCGGCGAGTAGAGCTAGAATTACCAGAAGGTGTAAGGGTACTACCACCAAAACCAGAACCAGAAGCTCGTCCAGTTGTTGTAGTCCGGTTGGCGGTTCCTGAAGACGAATTTCTGATGTTTCCTGTAGTGCGGAAAGTGGTGCGATTTCTCACTGCTGCGGGTGGTTCATTGTAGCGAGAACGGTAACTAGAAACAGCCGAATCATAGCTAGAACCATAGCCACCATGACCATTCATGATCCCACCTGGCTGATAAACGGGGGGAACATAATATTGAGGTCTAAACAACATACTACCAATAGCTTGACCAGCGACGTTACCAACTAAAGCTCCTGCAAAAGGGGCCCAAAAGCTACTTTGTTGGCGCACAATCACAGTTTCCGGTTGTCCGGTTTGGGGATTGTTTCTGGTTTCGGTGACGTTGTGGACGTACTCAAGTTTGAAGTCCTCGGTCATGTATAAGACTGGCTGACTATTTTCTACTTTTAAGTAAGTTTTCTTACCTGCTTTGATTTCATCATCAGTCAATCGTGCCATTTGCAGCTTTTCTGTGGCAAAGCTGGGGGGATTGTTATTGAGTAAAAACAAGGTATACTCACCATTGGCATCATTGTATGTACCCTGTTGTACTTCATACTGACCATCATTTAACTTGGTGGGAGTAGCAGTTTGGCTAATATTCTTAGTTGGAGAATTAGCTTGGTTTCCTCCCCCGCAAGCGACAGTTGTTAAGCACAAAGTTAAGGCTAAACAAACAACTGTAAGTTTACGTAGTATACTGATAATCATTGTGTTCATGTTTGTTTTCGGGTACTAATTACAGACTAACGAATCATTTACAGTGGGATCAATTCTGGATAATATTCCAATAATTGATCACTGGAAAGTTCATCACCTAATTGGGCTGGAGAAAAATGCACTTGGATAGCGCGGAGTTTATGTTTGTAGTGTAGATTAATTACGGCTTTAAAGGCTGCTTTCAAAGCTGGGATGTTGGCTAAATCAGTTTCTAACTCGGTAATTTCCCCTTCAGCAGCGACTGTAATCATGACAACGATGTTACGGGTGACAGGAAGTGATAAGGGCTGATTTGAGGAAGTGGAATTAAAATCAAGATTAGCCCCATATCTTTGGGCTGAGTCTGTGAATAGTTCATTGACATAATCTCCTGCTTCCCCTTGATTCCAAAAGACATCACCTTCATTAGCAGCAGCAAACCAATATTCATCATATTGTAGGAAAGTTTGGCACAGTTGCACTAATTCTTCTCCTAAAATATCCAGATCACCGTCAGCATTAATCGCTGTTCTAGCACTACTGTTGAGGACACCTAAGATTGGCGCTACTTCTTCTCCGTTTAAATGCAAGAACAAACGACAGACAATATAGCGAGTTTTTCCCATCATGCGATTAAACATTTTTTGTCTCCTGTAATTTCAGTAGATGTTGTTCACAACTGGATACTTACCTTTTTAATTTTAGTAGTCAGGAGTTAGTGGAGTATTGTTGTCTCAACTCCTTTTTGATTTTCTATATCTATAGGTGGACGCACACACAGATACATCAAAGCTCCAAACACAGGAATGATCGCAAATAACCAAAATAACTGATTATTTTGCCAACCTCGTCTTGTCATATCATCTCTTAACAACGTGGGAAATAATAGACTCAAGATGATAAAATCCAAACTCATGACGTGAATAAATCGGCTGGTTTCCCACTGTTGTCGAAAATTACCCCAGTCTCCCTGTAAACTATAGGTAAATAAAACCGCCGCACCTAAAGTTAATAAAATTCCAAAAATGCGAGAATCTAGTAATTTGAGAAATAATTTTTTTTCCCCTACAAACTTTTGATTGGGTTCTCTTAAAGCTAAATATGGTAAAAGCCCAAAAGCCCCAATGGCAAAAGCAGCACTAGCAAATGGCCAAGCAGGTATTTTTTGACCTCTACCATCAAAAAATACCACTGCACTATATATAAAAGGCCAAATTCCCATGATATTAAATAAACATATAATCAGCGGATTAATCCCTTGCCAATTTCCTGTAGAGAGATTTTTTATCAACTCAAAAGTATCCGGTTGTTCAGGAGGAGCAAAGAAAAAGGCATAGGAAACAAATCCTAGCCATAGTAAGCCAAAAGTGATTTTTCTGATCATGAATTTATGGAAATTAACTAAAAGCTTCCGAGAGATAATTTGCTGCTGCTGCGACCACAGCGATCGCACTCTCATAGTCTAACCTAGTTGGACCTAAAACTCCCACACTTCCCACTGGCACAGAACCCCGACGATAAATAGCAGAAATCAAAGTACAGGTGCGAATAGGTTCAAGAGGATTTTCTGTCCCAATCCGCACCGTTACTTTAGACTTATTTGTATCATCCATTTCTGTTTTTTCACAAATTAAATGCCAAAGTTGGTCTTGTTCTTCTTCCAACAATTGCATAATTGTCTGCACCTGCTGTACTTGAGAAAACTCAGGTTGTCGTAAGACCTCTCCAATCCCCCGCACCATAATTTGTGTAGTCGTTGGTGCAAGAGCGCGATGAGTCAATTCTACCAAAGAACTTTTCAAAAATTCGCCATAAACTCGAAATTCTTGATCTAATTCACTCCAGTCAAGGTAGCCTAATTCTAATAAACTCCTTCCTCGTAAATGACTATTCAAAAAGTTAGAAACTATCTGCAATTGATGATCAATTACCTCCGGTTCAGGTTTAGTTACTGATGATATTGAAAATAAATCCATCACCTTAGAATGGGTTTCATAACTATCTGTCACCACAATCAACATAATCTTCCCGGATTCAATTTGCACTAGTTGCAAATGTCGTAACTTTGCTGTCGTGGTTTGTGGCATAGTAATTAAAGTAATACAGCCGCTTAATGTTGCTAAAATTTGGGCTGCACCTTGTAATAAAGCCTCTAAACTCCAATCTTCCCAATGCAAATGTCTTTGTAATGCCGTTTCTACCTCTTTAGCTAAAGTTTCTGATGGTTTAATTAGTTGGTCAACATAAATCCGATAACCAGAATCAGAAGGAATTCTTCCCGCAGAAGTATGTGGTTGATAAAGTAACCCTGATTTTTCTAAAACACCCATCACATTGCGAATAGTAGCCGAGCTAATACCTAAATCAAATCCTTCAATTAAAGCTTTAGAGCCAACAGGCTCTGCTGTCGCAATGTAATGGCGTATAGTCGCCCAAAGTATATTTTGCTGCCGATTAGTTAGATGGACTTGCATAGGTGATATTTTTACTGAAGGCAAACCTTAATCAAAATCTGAAAAAATGCGTGGTTTTTACCACCAAACCCCAAAAGAGTATTAATTATTAATTAATGCAAGATAGCAAATTATATACTTAATATTGTCCGCTTTATGTAAATTAAAAATTTGCAAGTAATATCAAAGGTTGTAGCTTTTTCCTTAGTCGTAATTTATATTTCTGTCACCGAAACTAGGTTGTTTTGTGTGTCTAACTTACATAAATCTCTATCTTTTTATGGATCATCTCATGACATCCTCAAATCAACTGTACTTTTAGCTACAGAATATTAGATGCTACTGCGTAAGTTGGGTAGCTATAGTCGGAAAAATCCTCTTGATCAAGCTTTTCGAGGGTTGGGTAAGGTGGTGCGAACCATGCTTTTGCTGCTATTCTCTAGCGGTGATAGTACATATTTACCATATTAAATCTGCATTGGTTTTTCTCTCGGTTTTTGATGATGAACAAATGCGCGAAGATTACGGGTGGTAAATCATGACTTCACAACAAGCCCAAAGTGTTGCTCAAGAATTAGGTGATATTCTTCCCGAATGATGAGAAATTACAAGCAGAAATTCACCGATTGAATCGGAAAAGTTTTATTCTATTGGAACAGGTGAAAATGCTCCATGATTGGTTAGATGGTAAGCGACAATCACGGTAGTCTGGTAGGGTGCTAGGAGAGTCAAGAACGGGTAAAACTATGGGTTGTGATGCCTACAGACTCAGGCACAAACCCAAACAAGAAGCGGGAAAACCGCCAACTGTGCCTGTTGCTTATATCCAAATACCGCAAGAATGTAGTGGAAAGGAGTTATTTGCCGCAATTATTGAGCATTTGAAGTATCAAATGACTAAGGGAACGGTAGCAGAGATTAGAGATAGAACACTGCGGGTTCTCAAAGGGTGTGGGGTGGAAATGCTCAAGCCAAATATTTGAAATTTCCAATTATAAATGATATAATATAGGTGTGGGCGAACGTCGGCTTCATGCCGTGTGTTTGGGTAGCTTGTCTACTTAGACCTAGCCCACAAACCATTTTAGTTTATCTAGTGATTGAATCAAATAAGAAGCACTCAAATATAAATATTTAGAATACCTAACTGATAAGACTTTCAAACCTTTTAATTAATATTTTGACTAGCAAATTTCTTGAGAATCCCTTGACTGGGATGTGCAGAAAGACTTACTAATTTATTAACTAAAGCTACAGGGAATAAAGCAGAATCATACATATCACAATGTAATTTTTCTACATTATCAAGTATTATTTGTAAATTTGGTAAATCATTAATAGTTGGATTTTTCTTAAGTTCTTTGACTGGAACTGCGACAACATACATTTGTCCATTTCTTGTTTTAAAAATTACTTTATGTCCATAGTTGCTAGTATGAGCATAAGGATTTTTGGGATCACCTGTTCCGGGTAAAATATAGCGATAAATATAATTATCACTTAAAATAAGTGCTTTTCCAGATTCTAATTTATTTTGTATATCTTGAGCATGATCAACAAAAGCTCCACTTTTTTCCAATCCAGCTAATAAAATATTGTGTTTATCAAAAAGCCAGTTTACTAAATCTATCATTGGTTCATGAAGTTGAGCCGTTTGTCCGAAAAAACCAGTTGAACCATCTTTAATAAACAAAACTTTTCTGAGCATTTCTGGTTGTTTATTTATTAATAAACGAATAATATGAATAATAATTATATGTTCAATTACATTAACTAAATAACCTAAAATTCCCTCTGCTCCAGTTTCTTCATCAAGAATTTCATAAAAACGAAAAATATCAGTTAGGTAAATTTTGCCCCCAGTTTCAGGACAGGTAAATGTATAATCACTATTCATTTCTTCTTCTCTTAAATCTACTGAATTGCCATCTTCACTTAAGGGATTTTTCTTTAAAGTACGACACTTATCTTGTTCTGTTTTTTTCCCTAGTTTATATCTACGAAATACAAACCATGCTAAAGTATCTATTAAACTTTTATCTTCATCTAAATTACTTTTAAGGAAAAACTCATAAATCGCTTTTAATACAGTTTCCTTTAAAGTATTAGTATCTTTGAAACATAAATTACGAGTAGGTAAAGCTAATTTTAAACGTTGAATGTTTTTTAATTTAGCCATATCTTTAGGATCAATAAAAGCTAATGAGTCAATTTCAGCTAGATCCTCTAATTTGAAAAATAATGCTCCAAACTGTAAGAAATGGATACTTCGAGAAGGAAAATCTTTATTTAAAACTACTTCTGTATAACCACCATCTACAGCAATAATAGCTTCTATAGGATTATTGTCAGGTGGTTCAAAATCTTGAATTAATTGTTCTATAGAAATATCATCAACTTGAGGAGGTTCTTCAATTCTTTGCATTACTGCTTGAACTTCAGGATCATTAATAATATGATGATGCGAAGCTTTACTTGCACTTTCAAAAGGACGACGGTTATTTTTACTTGTATATCCCATAGTTTTAAACCTTCTTTATACTAAATTTAGTTTTCAGGAGGAAAGCGATCAATTTGAACAGGAATAACAAAAGAATTGCTGTAAGTTTTCATACGAACAAAGCCTTTATCTGTATCCTGACTAAAACGAATTAAACTTTCTGTAAAATCGCTAAAATCATAATATTTCCTCAATTCTTTAATTTCATCCTCATTGTTTAAATGAGAAATAAACCAGTTTTGAGTTGCTTTTAGAATATTACTACTAATAGAACTTACTTCTTGAGTAGCATAGATTAAACCAAGATTCAATTTTGCTCCTTCTTTAGCTAATCTGTTATAAATTTGTGATAAATCTTTATCATCTTTTTTAGGAAAAAGGTTATGTGCTTCTTCAAAGTAAAACTGAATAAAATTATTAGGAGAAGTGCTAGTAAAACGACTTATCGCATCAGCAAAGACTCTTTGACAAATTCTTTCACTAAACATAGCTTGTATTGCAGAATTACCCAGTGAAAGATCAACTATGACAATTTTACCTTGTCTTAAATTATTCAGAATATCTTGATCGAATGGCTCTTGAATAGTGCTAGTATGCTGCTCTAAAATAGGTTTAAGGATACGAAAACCCAACAAACTTGCATTTCCTCCTGATTTACTTTTACGAGTCAGTATAGTCAACATAGATTTGAGGTCTTCATTAGCCCATTCATGTCCTTTTTTATCTTTATACTTTTTAAAAGTTTCATCTGGATCTTTATCATAAATTTCCCAGAGACTTTCCCACCAATTTGCTGCTTGTTCAAGATTTAGTCCTGAAGATGGATCAATAGATGGATTAACAAGATTACGAATATCTATGTTAGCTGTAAATTTGACTGTGAAATTACTTTCAGCCTTAAAACCCGCTCTATATAAGCAGCAAAGATAAACAGCTACTAAACAATCATAACGTGATTTCTTTGATATGTTTGTATGATAATCTTCAGGTTTTATTAAATCTATAGAAGTAAAACTTTTAATATAACCACTAGAACTATCTGAAATACTAGGATAACTTTTAATTAATTCAAAGCCATTTTCAATTTCTTTATAGAAATTTACCTTCATCTCCCTAAAACCTTCCTTGGGAACAGTTGAATATCTAACTGTTTGTTCTTGATATAAATCAAAAATTGCTGTACCTTGATCTTGAAGATTAGGATTAGCATATTCTCCATTAATATCAAAAATAATTTGTCCTATAGGGTATTTGGGATTATTATCTTCTGTTAAAGGTTTAAGAACTTCCTCTGGAGTTTCTTGACTTTTATCCAAAGTAAGAGGTGCGTTATTACTCATCTCAACACAAGATTGAATAATCTTTTTAACTGTGTTAGATTTTCCTGTTCTAGTCATTCCAAAGAGAGCAGTTCTTTTTCCTGCAAAATCTGGAGCTTGAACATAAACCATTACATCTTCTTCTTGCTGCTGAAAACGACGACTAGAACTATAGCGAACTTTACCTATTTTGATATCTCCAGAGCCTCCGGGAGTTCCATTCTCTCTATAGTTAACAATACCTTTTAAAATATCTGCTGAAGGTTTAACAACAGAGTAATTATGTGCGCTATAAAAGTTTTCTAAATCTGCACCAAAACGAGTTTTACCCTTTTCGTCAATATAAAAAGAGCCTAAAATTGAACATTCTAAACCACTAAAAGAAAATTCATAACGAGTGAAAGTGTCTAACTGAGATTTTTTATTGTCTCCTGTTTTAATATCATCTTTATAATATTCAACCATACTTTTTATAACGTCTTGATCTGTTGGTAGTTTTGTTGGTTGAATCACTCTAAGTAATACTGCTTCAATATCGTTTTTTTTATCAAGTTCATTATCATAATAAGCTAGTAAAAAACATCCTTGAGGAATGCCTTTAGCTTTTTGTTTCCAAGCGTCAGCAACTAATATTTCTGCTTTCGTATAACTAAGTCGAAATGGACGACCAACAAATATACCAGTTTCCCAATCACCAGTAAATTTATTACGTTTAAAAAGATCAATTTGTGTTAATTGTTGAATAATACTCATGTGAATAATCCCTATAATTTCATTCAGATATTGTTTGTGTTGTTAAGGCAGGATCTTCAAAACGAATTTTTGACTGATCTGCATATTTTTCTTCTGCATCTATCGCTAACCATTGACGGTCTAGCCTAGCAGCAGCATATCCAGTGGTATTACTACCAGCAAAAGGATCTAAAACCCAATCACCCGGATCAGTTAAAAATTCGATGAAAAAAGCTGGTAATCCCATTGGCATTCGTGCCGGATGAGGCGTAATTTTTCTTTGCTTACAAGTTTTTGCAAAAAAATCATTAGAACTACTATTTGAATAGGAAAAAGCATTAGGTAAACGAACCTTTCTATTAGAGTCCATATCCTCTAATTCTAGCAAATTATGAGCAATAGAACCTCCACAATCCTTTAAAAAGCTAGTTTCTCCAATTTTATGTTCAGAGGGTCTTTTCCCTGAATTATAATTACCGGTTTTCAAGAGATACTTCATGCGATCGCTATATGGACGCAATACTTTGGAATTATCTGCTTTAGGAAAATCCGTTTTAGCAATCCACCATAAACGAGTATAGCTGTCAACCGTTCTAATACGGTTAACTGTTACCCAATTAGCAGGAGATGGTAAACGAGAAGGATTATAACAAACAAATTCCTGAATAAGACGCAAATTAGCCTCTGGATGAGATACAAAATTTAATAAAGATTGTAAGGGCAATAAAGATTGAACAGGTCTCTGAGACTCCCAACTATTACCCAGTTCAATGACTATAGAGCCATCTTCGGTTAACATCTCTGAAAAAAGAGGGGCTAAACTTGTAAACCACTTAAGATATTCATCACCAAGCATATTACCATAACTTTTTTTACTATTTAGGGGAAAAGGTGGAGATGTGAAAATTAATTGTATTTGTCCTTGTAATTCAAGAAAATCAGGTTGTTTTAAAAGGGTTTCAGATTTACCAACATAATAACGACCTGATTTAGTTTGTTGAGCTAGTGACATTCTTTTTAATTGTTTATCCTAGAATTATAAACTCAGTAAGTTGTTCTTGGATATCATGGCTTGTCACCAGACATCGCTCTTTTCCTGTCAAATTCTACCAAAGAAAGCGAATCATCCTGTGATAACAACAACATATACCGCTTCCCCTGACCAGAAATAAACAACTCCGGTTCTTGTTCCTTAGGTGTTTTGTGAGTTTCACAAGCAATATCAAAACTTATCCCCGTAGACAGCCAATATACCAAAGCAGCCAGTCCCACCAAATTAGACCTGGAGTAATAAATACTGCGTCTTCCGTATCACTAATTACAGGCAAGACGGACACCAATTTGTCAACGCGGTCAAATAATCTGACAAGTGACATAAAAATGAGCGCGGAGGGATTCGAACCCCCGACCTACAGGACCGGAACCTGTTGCTCTATCCACTGAGCCACGCGCCCTTATACATTTGATAGTATAACATACTTTTTGAATTTAAACAGCATTTAATTATAAGTAATTTGCTGGGTCAACAGGTGTACCATCGCGGCGGACTTTAAAATGGAGATGAGACCCTGTGGAGAAGCCTGTAGAACCGACAGCAGCGATCGCTTGTCCTTTTTGTACAGTTTGTCCTTCACTGATATATAATTCGCTACCACAATCTAATTTTTTGCGAAAATACCCTTAATACCCTTAATACCCTTTTCAACTAGTTACATTTAGCCCAAAAAGTGCAGACATAAACAGTATTATGCCTGACCTTTGGCAAAATTTAATTGGAAGACCCTTAGAGGGTGTATAAAAGGCGCTGCTGATTTTCTGTTTTCACATTTACAGACTCAGCAACGCCAATTTTTTGGATATTCAACACCCAATACTTAATACTTATACGGCTTCCGTATTTTTTTCTCCTGTCCGAATGCGGACAATTTGTTCAACAGAGGAGATGAAAATTTTACCATCACCGATTTCACCAGTCCGGGCTGCGGAGATAATCTTATCTACAACCATATCAACTTGGGCATCTTCAACAACGATTTCCACTTTCAGTTTTTGGAGAAACTCTACCGTGTATTCCGAACCCCGATAGCGTTCAGTTTGCCCTTTTTGCCGTCCAAAACCCCGAACTTCAGAAACTGTCATCCCAACAATACCCGCATTAACTAGGGCAATTTTCACTTCATCTAGTTTAAATGGACGGATAATGGCTTCTACTTTTTTCATTTTTTTGATTCCTGACTTCTAATAACGTCGTTTATATATCTAAGCAGATTCGTTGTCTCAGGCTATAAATATAGTCATAGTTATTTAATTTTAGCCTGATGTATGGGATTACAAGGTTTTTTGATCATTGTCCACAATTATGGACTATTTTCTTGCAAAAGCGCTCTCCAATCAGCGATCGCCTGTTCTGTCCACAGCCAATTTTGTGATAACCTCTCAATAGTAAAGTCTGCGGGCGCATTTTGAATCACCATTTGCCTAAGTTTAATCGCTTCCCGTAAATATTGCTGGCGTTTATCAGCGGGTTGACTGTTAGCAGATTTATATAAACCCAAAGCCAACCCAGCATAAGCCGTCAAAGCCTCCGGTTCTCCAGCTATTTGGGGATATTTCATTGGATCAGAACTTTTATTCCGTTGGGGCTTTAATGCCAAACTCAGGGATTTGAACCAAGCATCATTAGCATAATTGAGATTATTCTCCGCATAATAGGCACATCCTAAAGAATTATTATACAAAAGAGAATCTGGCTGCTTTTCTACAGCCCTAGCCCAATAACGACGAGCATCATCAATACTATATTTATTATTTTTAGTTTGGACTGACTGCCAAGCTAAACGCCCCCGGAAAAAATTCACAGCTGGATTTTCAGCATCCCGAGTAGGAATCAAATTTAAAGCTGTTTCCGCAGCCGTCAAAGCACCACGATTCAGTAATTCATTAATAGCATCTAACCCAGCCGTTAAATGACCTTGACTCAACTGAGCCGTCGCCGTCGCCGTGACAATTCCCGTAGCTGAATTAGCTAAATTAATCCGTGGATACTGATTACTTGTGAGATTTTGTCCAGGAATCGGCGGCACATCAGCAGACTTCCGCACTTGTCGTTGATGCCACCACCAACCAATACCAACAATGACAGTAATTGCACTTGCTCCCACCAAACCATACACTAACAATGGTGATTTTGTTCGGTGAAAACGATTACCCTTTGGAGGGACAGGTGACGGTGATAACTGAGGATTTACCTCACGCTTCTCAAGATTCAAGGGAGTTGGGGTAATCTGAGTGGGGACATTTTCCCAATCTAAATTTTGTTTCGGTTGGGCAACCTGCATTTCCGACAAATAATGATGATTCTCCGCGATTAATTCCGTCTTCATACTTGGTTCTTCTGTTTTAGCAACCGGATTGCCAAGCTGACGAAACAAATCAGAAACTATTGCCAAATCCTCATTATAAGTGGGATCATCATACTCAATTTCATCGCCCAGATCACCCCAAGTATTCTCCCCTAGCCAGTCTACCTCCGTCGTCTCCTCTCCAAAATTAGGATTGAGAATATCATCAATAGCTAAAGGAATTTCTGGGTTAGTTCCCATATCAGCATAATTATAACTATTTGTCTGCTTGATGGGCTGATATTGGTTCAGTAACTCCGATAGCCCCCGTGGCGTAGCCATAACTTCTGGTGTCAAACAGCCATCAAATTCTCGCTGGAGATACAAAATTGGTAAAGCCCAGTACATCTGCTGAGAACCATAGGCAGAAATTAAGCCTTGACGAACCCGACTTACACATAAATCTACAGCATAGCCCTGACTCAAATTGCGGTAAAACAATTGTGTCAGCGTCAGTGCTACCTCATCAGGTATGCGTTCTGACATCGCCAAAATACTTCTAATTCCCCGTTTTACCAAGCTTTCAGTTAAATTCCGTTCTGCTGAGTCTGACTCCGTCTCTGACCTAGCCCGATATGCCCCCAAACAGGAGTTAAACACTGCCATTTGAATATTATTATTAACCAGTAGCCCAGCTAAATCATCTCCGCTGAGAGTTTCTGTTAAGCCAGTTTTTTTACTCACTAAATAAATTTGCCCACCATTGCCCCCCAAGTTGCTATGACCAGAATAGTGGAGAATATGGTAATGTCCCTGTTCTAAAGCTTGGGTGAGTTCTTCCCTCCCCGGCCCGTCAAGAACGGTCAATTCAATTTCTGGAAGATGATGATTACCATCAGCCACTCTTAATGCTTGGCGGTGCAATTCTGCCTTGAGATTAATAGCTTCTTGTTTGAGCAAATCCAGCCGCGCTAAATCAGTAGGTGAAGAAATCACCATTAGCACTCTTATCCCCCGTACTTCCGGCAACGTGGGCAGGTTATGAGTCAGTAACCGTGAGCCTGGGGCGATGCCACTTTGGTAACGGGCAAAGGTGATATAAGGACCCGTAGACAATGGGCGATCGCCTGCGTGCATCACTTCCCACGGTAACCGCGCCAATCTCGTATCCTTCAATCCCAATCTTAGCCGCAGCACCTGTTGGTGATTTTGGGCTATACCTTGGGCAGTAATCCAACTATCCCTGAGTGTTCCTTGAAATAGCGCATTATATAACTCCTGACCCAAGGACACCAAGTTAACAGAGTTTCTGGCTACCATACTCCCCTGCAACATTAACTGCAAAGGATCATCCATCAAATCGCCTGCGGCCGCCAACCACTCAGCCACAGGCCAATGCACCAGTTCTTCTGCCACCGGTACCCCAGGTGCAACTTGTTCCGTTCGCACCAGATAGTCATTTTGCCCCACCTGCGTTGCGGAAATGTGAAATTCCTGGGTCACAATTTCTGCTCCATAAAACCTATACAATGCTGATAGCACAGTTTGGCGTAAACCATATATTGCTGTTTATTTCCCGCTTCCACCAAGGTAGAAGACTACTTCTTGTCCACGGTTGTAATTTTCGGATCAGCCAATCGGACAAATTCCCTTCATACATTCAACAAGTTATCAGCCACATTTAAATCTCCACCCATTGTGATTATATGCCTTAAACATTAACTGTTCTGGCATCGGTAGACATGATCCTGTTCACCCGACACTAGAAAATATAGAACAATTAGCAGTATTGTTTTTGAGAATCATGCCACAAGTGGCTAATCCTGCCAATACTCTAGATGTTTTTTGCCATTCTAAAGTTTCAAATATGCCTTCCTATTGATCTTAATCTACTTTTTCACAAGGGTTTTGTGTCTGTTGGCTGCAAGCACTTTATCCGGATTGATTGATCCCCGTCGAGAACTGTTTATTGGTAGATGCACCTTGATCTTCAATTCCCCTAGTTTGGCTAAAACTCACTGGGGGTTTTCTTTTTTCATAAGACCTCGCGGTAAGTGGGAAACGAGCGTGTCTTTAGACCTGAGAGGGAAACGACACGGGCAGTTCGACAAGTGTTACAGTGAGCTTGTCGAACTGCTCACTGACCACGGTTTTAACCGCTGTGGTTTTTGGTGTATCTTGACAGCCTCCATATTTTTCGCTAGGATAATCGCATTCTTGTGAAAAAGTAAGCACAATGCTTTAAGCGGAGTGTATAGTGGCTGTTTGGCACAGCCTTTACGAGTGAAAATCTCTTAAGAATCTCAGCGGCTTGGCTCCCTGAGAGTGTCAATTTGGCAAATAAAAAACGCTCTTGACAAACAAGAGCGTTTATAAGCATTTATAGATAAACTATTAAGTAGATTAAGTAGATAAAATCCTAACAACTAACTCCCCTACCCAACTACCAGCTACAGGAATTTTTTCGGTATGTGACAAGCTGCAATCTTTGGGTAATTTTTTCCGGAGCATAAGTTAAAAACAATGAACAATTAACAAGTAGATGCACCCTGATAACTAACTTCCCTTAGCTGGCTAACACCACTGAGGGTTTTTTTATGCACCCTGATAACTAACTTCCCTTAGCTGGCTAACACCACTGAGGGTTTTTTTTGTCTGTGGTTAGCACAAAATAATTATTGCTACCCAGCCATTTTTTCCGGAGCATTACATAGAACTCTAGAACAATTAACAAGTAGATGCACCCTGATAACTAAACTCCCCTAGCTGGCTAACTTCCACTGGGGGTTTTTTCTTTTCTCCCCGGTGTCAAAAACATCTGGGTACTTGAATCCCGAACTCAAAACAAATTTGTTAAAAATAAATTTATCCGGAGGATCGTTATGCACTTGAGAACATTTAATTGGTAGATGCACCCTGATAACTAAACTCCCCTAGCTGGCTAACTTCCACTGGGGGTTTTTTCTCAAAAACGGAATCTCAACCTACCCTATCATCAAAACCAGCCTCTGGCAATATCCTTGCTCAACAAGTTTTTGGTTACTTTGTCCAGTTGCACCCACAGACTGCAATATTAACTTGCACAATAGCGAACCTTGCTGTTGATCGTGCAGTTTCACTACAGAATATAGCTCGTGATTGCCTGAATACTAACCTTTGGGATGAACTAACCTGACAAATTTCTCTGAATCACTTTCATTCTATTGTGATCCTTTGCTCTAACTCTAGAATGATCACCGTGATAGATAATAAGACGCTTAATTATTTCTTTATAACTACTGGAATTAACAGATATTTTTGAGTCTGTTCCTATTCTATCATGAATCCTCATTAAATTTAGATTTTTTGGTAAATTTTAGTTAACCTATTGGATAGGGAATAGGTAAAAATTTGACAAATTACCTATTACCAGCTTAAATTTTAGATAACTAACAACTTGCGTTATTTAGTCAATTGTAATTTGTTGCGGTCCATTGGCTTTGCCATTTTCTGCCTCTGTACTGAGGTTGCTGGAACTATTTCCACAACATTTTTTATTTAGCCAACTTTTGACGGGATCTTCATTGAGATTGAGTCGGAGAACACCGGAAACAAACCCACCTAAAAATGAAACTGGATGTTGGGCAAGTTCTTGAAATAGGGGCGATAATTCACTAATAAACATTAGACTCTCCAAGTATTGTCCTTAAAAATTATTAATTCTTCATCAATCTTAACAGATACTGGCTAATATTTGGTCAAATGATCACTGACATCATTAATCTTGATTTTCTATCAGTATTTAACCAAAATAAGGTATTTAAAAGACATTGACACCTGAAAACTTTTTGGATTTTTAGGTGTCAATTCCGGGGTTTTCAGCCTATTTTCTTATAACTTAGAACTCAAAACAGGCTGAATTTAATATTTGCCTGTAAATACTCGTTCTGCGGGGCCTGTCATGTAAATCCGGTTATCAAGTTCTGACCATTCGATTTCTAGGGGTCCACCGGGTAATTCAATAGTAGCAATGCGATCGCATAAATCATTCAATACTCCCGCTACCAAGGACGCACAAGCACCCGTTCCACAAGCTAGAGTAATTCCAGCGCCTCGTTCCCAAACTCGCATTTTCAAGTAGTTACGATTGACTATTTCAATAAATTCGGTATTGGTTTTTTTAGGAAACACGGGATGATTTTCAAATTTAGGTCCAATGCTTTCTAAGTCAATAGCCGCAACATCTTCGACAAAGGTGATGCAGTGGGGATTTCCCATGCTGACACAGGTAACATCCCAAGTTTTGTCGGCTAGTTCTAAGGGTTGATTAATGACTTGAAACTCTGTAGGTGATAAAATTGTGGGAATTTCCCCTGCTAATAATCGGGGTTCACCCATGTCTACTTTAACTTGACCCTCATCTGTGAGTTGGGGTGAAATCACACCTGCTAAGGTATGAATATGATATTTATCCTTGGTGCGAGAAATGCCTTCTAATTCCGTCAAAAATACCGCTAAACAGCGAATTCCATTGCCACACATTTCTGGTTCTGAACCATCGGAGTTAAAAATCCGCATGGTGTAATCAGTGCCATTTTGTCCAGGAAGTGCGAAAATAACACCATCTGCTCCGATACCAAAATGGCGATCGCACCACTGTACCGCTTTCTCTGGTGTCAATACTGGTGTCAATGAGGAACGGTTATCAATGAGGATAAAATCATTACCGAGTCCGTGATACTTAGTAAATTCGATTGCCATTTTGCTCTAAATGAATTATTAAAGATTCATTCATACTATTAAAAAATTTGTCAGTTGTCAGTGGTCAGTTGTCAGTAGGGGCGAAGCATTTGGAGAACTATTTTTGGCAATGACCGATAATTTATCTTCCAAATGCTTCGCCCGTACAGTTGTCAGTTGTCAATCACCAATCACCAATTACCAATCACCAATTACCAATCACCAGTATAATATATGGCAACTAATCAATTTGATACTTCCCTACCTAGCACTCGTCAAGTCCAGAAGTGTATTAAAGAAAAATTAATGGTCGAATTTAGATTAATTACTGGTGATTTGATTACAGGTCGAATATTTTGGCAAGATCACAATTGTATCTGTATTTTTGATGGCAATAATGAGCAGATTATGGTTTGGAAACAGGCGATCGCCTACATGAAAACTTTAGGTAATATGGTAGGTTAAAGAGAGTTAGTCTCGCTACGCTATCAGTAAAACTTAGGGACTTCCAATTAAAAAAATACCCAAAAATTTCTTGTGGTGCGGGCATACTATGGCTAACGCCACGCTGCGCTATCGACAAGCTCAGTACAAGTCTTGCCCGCTAATCATCAAGGACGGGCAGAATGCCCATCCCACAAAATTGGGTAATTTATTTTTTGGTGTTCCCTTCCTTGTAAAGGGGGGAAACAATAAAAATCCAGTTCCCTCCCCTTTACAAGGGGAGGGTTAGGGTGGGGTAAAAAATATTTAATACATCAACCATAACTTTTCAAACACCCTCTTAGATAAAACCGTGTTGCTTATCGTATTGACTTTCTATTATTAGTTTTTCTACTATTTAAATCAACGGTGGAATTTAGCGAGACTAATCAACGTTAAGGATATTTCTAGAATGTCTAAAATACTAATCACAGATATACCTTTATTCACAGATATACCTATTAAACAACAAGAAATTATAGTAGGTGGTGCGACTACAACTACCCCTACAAACCCTTTACCAAATCCTATTCTTTTAACCCCTACATTACAGGCTGTTTTTAACGGGTTAGGATTAAATCCTGGTGACTTGACAAACTACTTAAATAGTTTGGGATTAAACATAATTTTCCCAATTATATGATGATTGTAACCCATTAAAAAATATCGGCTTTATAGCTGAATATGAATATGTGGTAGTTTAAAACATTACCACATATTTTTTGTAATTATTTCTGACATTATAACTAAATACACTTGAGTATTCATTTTTCTATTTCGTCAGAAATATTAATTTTACCTTCAGCAAACTCCACTAAAGCAGTGAGTTCTTCGGCTGATCCTACCACTAACAAGCGATCGCCTAAAAGAAGTATAGTTTGATTATGAGGATAATCAATTTCTTCCCCATCAGCGCGACGAATAGCCATTAAACTCACCCCAGTTAAATAACGCATATTCACCTCTTCCAAACTCATGCCAATTAAAGGTGAATCTGCTGGTAAATCATACCAACGACGATTTAAATCACGGGTAACTTTTCGTAAATATTTAGAAACTTCAGCAGCAGAACTTTCAGGGCGTAAATCCAAATAATGATCTTGGCGAATTTGTTGCATTTTCTGTTGTACCATCTCTGGTAATAAACCCACCCCAATTAATAGATGAGTTGCCATTTCTAAACTAGCTTCAAATTCTGGTTGCACTACTTCCTTTGCACCTAATTGATAAAGTAGTTCAATATTTTTATCTTGGGTAGCACGGACAACTGTATCTAATTCTGGACATACTTCCAAAGACCGTTTTAAACACAAACGAATACTGGCAGGATCAGGGAGAGTGATCGCCATACCTTGAGCATGACTGACACCGGCGGTTTCTAAGACATGAAGACTCACCGCATTACCATAAACATAAGGTATTCCGGCATCCCGTAATTGCTGAATTCGACTTTCTGATTGATCAATCACTACTACAGGCAATTGGTATTGCTGTAACAGCTTCACCAAATTTTTACCAAGCCGTCCATAACCACAAACTACTATATGATTTTTCTGTGGTAAATCTTCCGAAAAATCATGAGCTTGATCATCTACCAAATATGGTTTCAGCCAAGGCATAGATTCAGCAAAATCGAATAAAAATGGGACTAACCGCAAGACAAAAGGAGTCAGCATTAAAGTCACTGCGGTAGTTCCTAAAATTAGTAAATATATGCGTCGGGAAACCAAACCCAAAGCTTGTCCTTCACTAGCTAAAACAAAAGAAAATTCCCCAATTTGCGCTAGTCCTAAACCGACAATTAAAGCTGTTTTTAAAGGGTAACGGAATAACTTGACTAAAGGGGTGATAATTAAAAACTTACCCACAAAAACTAAAGCCACTAATCCCAGAATTAACTCCAGATTTTGCCACAAAAATACTGGATCAATTAACATCCCAATGACCACAAAAAATAAACTAGCAAATATATCCCGTAAAGGTTCAACAATCGTTAAAGTTTCATCAGCATATTCCACCTCAGAAATCATCAAACCGGCGACAAATGCCCCCATTTCAATGGATAGTCCTAAATATTCTGTGAGCAGAGCAATTCCTAAACAGATAGTGACGACACCTAATAAAAATAACTCCTTGCTTTCAGTGCTGGCTAATAATCTGAGTAAAGGGGGAATTAACCAAATCCCAGCCACAACTGCACCCGCTGCAAATAAACCAATTTTCACCAATGCCATCACCACAGCCACCCCAATGGCTTCTCCTGGTTGATGAAGGGCTGGTAATACAGCTAACATGAACCCCAGAGCCAAATCCTGAACCACTAAAATCCCCAGCATTACCTGTCCGTGAGGTGTTTCAGTTTCATTGCGTTCCATGAGGCATTTGAGAACCACAGCAGTGGAAGACAAAGACAAAATCGAACCCAAAAATACACCTTTAGCCGGTAGAGTTCCCCAAGCACCAGTGACACCACAGACCAAAACAGTGATGAGAATAGTGAGGATAATTTGTAAAGTACCACCACCGAGAGCGATCGCCTTAACTTTTTTGAGTTCCGTTAAAGAGAACTCCACACCCAAAGCAAACAACAAAAACGCGACTCCAAACTGAGCCAAGGTTTCCACCTGGACAAGTTCTTTAATCAGCCTTAGTCCAGAGGGACCAACAACCATACCACCGATGATATATCCCAGCAAAACAGGTTGTTTTAACAGTGCAGCTAAGAGTCCACCGCAAGCAGCAACAGCAAACACCAAAACCAAATCAACAATTAAGCGAAAATCTTCTTGCACTAATTTTAATTAAAAACTATAAAGAACCATATAGATATCAGCATACAAAGTTTTCTCAATTTGCGGGGAGGACTGGGATACAAGAAGAACAAAATTTGGACCGACCACCAAAAAGTGATCAAGTCCCCACAGCATCATAAATGTATTTCTTCCTTCTTCCTTCTTCCTTCTTCCTTTGCGCCTTTGCTCCTTTGTGCCTTTGCGCGAAACAAATTATTTATCCAAAAATCAGCCTAAAACCCGATAACCAATATCTCGGCGATAATACATCTGATCAAACTGAATATGTTCGATACCTGCATAAGCTTGAGCTAAAGCCTCCTGGAAATCCTCACCCAAACCCGTCACATTTAACACCCTGCCGCCATCTGTAACAACTTCCTGGGCTGCATTTAATCTTGTCCCCGCATGGAACACTGTCGCCCCTGCTGTCTGGGCTGCCTCAAAGCCAGTAATTACCTTACCCTTAGCATACTCTCCCGGATAACCACCAGCAGCAGCCACCACCGTAGCCGCAGCCCCTTGTTTCCAAGCAATCGGCGGCATATCTCCTAACCGCTGTTCTATACAAGCCAAGATTAGATCTTCCAAAGGAGTTTCTAGCATCGGTAAAATTACTTGTGTTTCGGGATCACCAAAACGACAGTTAAATTCTAAAACCCGAAAATCCCCATCTGGTGAAATCATTAACCCCGCATACAAAATGCCTCGGTAGTCAATACCCCTAGCCTGTAAAGCTGTGATCGTTCTTTCTAACACCTCTGTTTGTACCCGTGCCATCAACTGCGGTGTCGCTATCGGTGCAGGAGCATAAGCACCCATCCCACCAGTATTTTCTCCTGTATCACCTTCGCCGACGCGCTTATGATCTTGAGCAGGTAACAATGGGCGAATGGTTAAACCATCGGTTAGAGCTAAAACAGATACTTCTTGCCCTACTAAACATTCTTCAATGACAACGGAACTGCCAGCAGATCCAAATTGTCCTTGAAAAATTGCCTCAATTGCTTCTTCAGCCTGGGCAATAGTTTCGGCAACTGTAACCCCCTTTCCAGCAGCTAAACCATCGGCTTTAATAACAATGGGCGCACCCTCAGATTGAATGTAAGCTTTTGCCGGGGCTGCTTCCGTAAATACCGCAGCTTTCGCAGTAGGAACTCCGGCTTCCTCCATTAAAGCTTTAGCCCAAGCCTTACTTGCTTCTATTTGCGCCCCTTCTTTATTTGGACCAAATACCATTAAGCCTTGATTTTGCAGATAATCGGTAATTCCCTGAGCTAAAGGCACTTCTGGACCGACAACTACTAAAGAAATCCCATGATTAATCGCATATTCGCTGATACCAGCAAAATCATCTACTGCTAAAGGCAAGTTTTCACAACCTGGCAAAGTTGCTGTACCACCGTTACCTGGTACGCAAACAAGCTTGTTTATTTTTTCAGATTGTAGCAATTTCCACGCTAGAGCGTGTTCCCGTCCCCCATTACCGATAACTAAAACTTTCACTTATTTCCTCATATCTAAGCCAGCAAAACGAGAATATCTCTGGAATTTCTAAGCACAAAGAGCTAAAATCTGCTCAACAACTTGCGGATTAACATCTTTATTTTCCCCCAAAGCTGTCATTCCATGCTTTTCTAAATTTTTGATCACGGCTGGAATAGTTTGTAATCCAATACCATAGTCAGATAGGTGAGTCCGAACACCAACTGATTCAAAGAAATCACGAGTTTTAGTAATTGCTGCATTTACCCGTTCTTCTTCTGAACCACCGCCAATTTCCCAGACTCTATCTGCATATTGTAGAAGTTTTTGCCATTTGCGATCGCGGCGAATTGTTAAAGTGCTAGGTAGTACAACCGCCAAAGTTTGAGCATGATCTAAACCATGCAACGCTGTCAACTCATGACCAATCATGTGAGTTGTCCAATCTTGGGGGACACCAGCAGCAATTAACCCATTTAATGCCATTGTTGCCGACCAAACTAAATTCGCCCTGGCATCATAATCTGTGGGATTTGCTAAGGTTTTTGGTCCTTCGCAAATCAGGGTTTTCAGAATTGATTCGGCCATGCGGTCTTGTAATGGTGCATTGACTGGATAGGTTAAATATTGCTCCATTACATGAGTAAAAGCATCAACAATACCATTGCTAATTTGCCGAGGAGGTAGGGAGAAAGTCGTTTCTGGGTCAAGAACTGAAAATTTAGGAAACACGAAGGGACTAGCGAAAAATAACTTTTCTTGAGTTTCCCACTTAGTCACAACTGAGTTTGTGTTCATTTCCGAACCAGTTGCGGGTAAAGTCAAAACCACCCCCATTGGTAAAGCCGCAGTTACGGGTGCGGCTTTTGCTAAAATATCCCAAGGGTCGCCCACAAAAGGAACAGCAGCAGCGATAAATTTAGTCCCGTCAGCAACTGAACCACCACCCACAGCTAAGAGAAAATCAATGCTTTCTTTGCGGATTAATTCGACCGCTTTCATCAAAGTTTCAAAATGGGGGTTGGGTTCAATTCCACCGAACTCAAATAAATTTCTGCCAGCTAATGCGGATTTTACTTGATCATAAACGCCATTGGCTTTAATACTACCACCGCCATAGGTAATCAGGATTTTCGCATTTGCGGGGATTTCTGAAGCAATGTTGGCGATTTGACCTTTGCCAAACAAGATTTTAACTGGGTTGTAAAAAACAAAATTTTCCATGATTAGTTACCAAGAGAATGAGATTTCACCTTGAATATTGTAATCATTTTCTTGATTTTTGCGCCTGTACCTACGGAATATTATTTGAAAACAATCTGATTGAAGAGTTGGGAGGTGTGTCGCTGGCAATTTTTATCAATTCAAACAAATAAACTACCAACGATTACTCACTATCAACAGCGGTTTTATTAAATTCACCATTCCGCCAACTATCAGCCATATCTTTCATAAAACTAGCGAGAGGAATAGCAACCAATACACCCAATACACCGCCTAATTTCGCGCCTATTAATAAAGAAATTACCACCCATACAGGATTTAAGCCGGTTAAATTTCCTAAAATGCGTGGGGCAATAATATTAGAATTAATTTGGTCAATAGCTACACCTATAGCCGCAACTTCTAATCCTAAGCCAAAATCTTTTAAAGCTATTAATAAACTGACAATACCAACCCCAATACCAGTCCCAAAAGGAAATAAAGAAAATAAACCAATTCCTATCCCGAAAAGGAGTGATAAAGGGACTCGTAAAAGGACAAATGCCAATGTTATAGACACGGCTAAAATAGCACCTAGTGTAGCTTGACCAATGAAATAATTATTAAAATCTTCTCGGAGTAATTCTCGAACTTTTTTAGCAATTTGGGACGGAAACCACAGATAAATTCCATCCCATAAAGCTTCACCATTCAATACTAGATAAATAGTCAGAACTATGGCTATTAGTAAATTAAATAAATTTCCAATAGTATCAAAAGCAAAACCGAGAATTTTTCCAGTCAAAGATTGTAGTTGACTAGATATTTTTCCTAAAAATTCACTAGCTAATCCACTTAAATTTACTGGTAACTGCTGGGTAGCTGCCCAATTTTGCAAAGCTTCTATTTGCTGAGTTCCCGATTCAATCCAATAGGGAAGAAGATTAGCTAACTCATTCAGTTGTTCCAGAATAAGTGGTAAGAGAATAACACCTACAGCACCTAAAATAATAATAGATAACAGTAATACTACGACAACTGCTAAAATGCGAGGTACTCCACGTTTTTGGAGCAGTTTAATCGGATAATCTAGCACAAAAGCTAAGAGAATAGCGACAGAGATAACACTGACTAAAGGTTGAAAGTAGTTAATAAATTGAATTAATAGCCAACCATTCAGAAGAATAACAGGAAAGGCTAATCCTATATTTAACCATTTAGGTAGATTTGGTAGATTGTTTACTGGCTGCATGGAATTTATTAATAGTCTAATTTTTGCAAAATTTCTGGAAAACTTTAAAGGGCTTGTAAATCGAGTAATCGAACTATAGGGTTTTGATAAAATCCAGCATTATTTTCTGAGGTAAACTTGCTAAAGGTCTTACTTCTCCTGCTTTTACAGAATAACATTCACCTCTGTAGATATCTTCTGCTGTTAACAAATCTAGATCCCAACCTTCAGAAAGAACAAGTTGATTTACTGTTATTAACAATGGTGCTTGAAATACATAACGAATAGCTTTTTCATCGCTATAAATTCCAAATTGAGTAAAGTCAGTTAACTCATAACCAATTTCTTCCATAACTTCTCGCTGAACTGCTATTTCTGGAGTTTCTCCAGGTTCGATATGTCCACCAAACAAAGCCCAACAACCAGGAGCGATAATATTAGGAATATTATCCCGCAATTGCATCAGGAATTTATTTTCTCGATAGAGAATGGTAACGGCTACATGAACTAATTGATTATTCATAAATTATTTTTCCTCTAAATAAATTTCTCCGTATTCTTTGCCAGCTAAAGGGACACTTTTGTACTGCACATTACCCTTCAATACTACCTGTTCTCCAACTTGAAAATTGCCTTGATTAGTGATAATCCAGATTTTTCCAGTTGAGTCATTGACTTGATATGCTTTTTTCTGAATTAAAGGAGCAATCTTTTCTATTTTACCTTGAATGTAAACTGTAGTGTCCTGATTTTGTTTGGTAACTTTTTGAATCTGTGTTACATTCACACCAATATTTAAATTTTCAAGATTGATCCTAGAATTGCCTTCTTTACCACAGGCATAAAGTCCTGTTAATAGGGAAAAAGATAATCCCAGGTGAAGTAATCCCCTGATAGAAATTTTTGTTTGTTGCATTATTGGCAATTTTATCTTTTATCTCCAGTTTATATAAGTGGCTTGCTATTTATTATTTATCATAATACTGTTTTGTCCAAAAAAGATAGTGATTTTGTGAAAATAATGAAGACATGAATAAATTTTCATTGGTATCTCCAGTTATAGGCATTATTGTATTTTTTATTTTCAGGTAAGTTCTTTTGGGATTTGATGACTTTTTATGTGATTAACTAAGTTCGTAATTTAGTCCAATCTACTGGGGGGTTGATTATGCTTAAAAAAACTATAGGTTTCCACTTGGAAGGGGGTTAAATATTTGTTATTGCCAGATTCAGGAGTTGACAATAAACTCTTTATAGTCGTATGCAGTTAAATGAAATTCTAATTTCAATCATAGAAGCTTAGAGGTTGTTTGAAAAGTATTATATCAAACCAGTAATCTCCAAAAACCTAACCCCCCTACCCCCCTTCCCTGCAAGGGAATGGGGGTT